>NZ_JAGFPF010000004.1:0-181682 GCF_025962695.1 Candidatus Symbiopectobacterium sp. NZEC135
AAACAGTAACGAGCGAATTATAGGGAGTTAAGGCAGGCAGCGCCAGCCCTACTCATGGTCATTTCTGGTTTGCAAAAGGATCGGTGAACACGGTCGCTATATTCGACGTTAACACGTGCAGAAATATCAACTGAAGCGCGGGAACGCTATAGGTTCCCACGCCGTTAACCGGTCACACCGCGCGGAACGAAATCTCGGTCGGAATGACTTCACCCAGCCAGTACAGTTGCGCAGCCACTTGCCCGGCCAGTTCGCGATACAGTGAGGTGAACTCGCTGTCTGGTTTGCAGGCAACAGTAGGTTCACCGCGATCGAGATCCTCACGCAGAGAAATATGCAGCGGCAGTTGCCCCAGCAGAGCACAGTTGTATTTCTCCGCCAGTTTCTGCGCGCCGCCCGTGCCAAAAATCGGCTCCAGATGACCGCAGTGGCTGCAAATATGCACGCTCATGTTCTCGACGATACCCAACACCGGCACGCTGACTTTCTCAAACATGGTGATGCCCTTCATGGCATCCACCAACGCAATGTCTTGCGGCGTCGTCACCACCACCGCGCCCGTCACCGGCACATTCTGCGCCAACGTCAATTGGATATCCCCGGTGCCCGGCGGCATATCCAATACCAGATAATCGAGATCCGGCCAGAGCGTATCTTGCAGCAGTTGCAACAGCGCTTTACTCGCCATCGGGCCGCGCCACACCATTGCATTATCATCCGTCACCAGATAACCGATAGAGTTGGTCGCCAGGCCGTAAGCCATGATCGGTGCCATGTGCTGACCATCCGGCGAAGTCGGGCGCTCGCTGGCGGTGCCTAACATGGTCGGAATGGACGGGCCATAGATGTCAGCATCGAGAATACCCACCGACGCACCCTCTGCGGCCAGTGCCAACGCCATGTTCACCGCGGTGCTGGATTTCCCCACGCCGCCCTTACCAGAGCTAACGGCAATAATGTTTTTAACACCTTTGACACCCGCTTGGTTGTTAACGCGGCGCAGTGTGGCAATACTGTGCGTCAGGCGCCATTCCACATCCTTGGCACCGGTTAAACGCATCAACTCGGGACTGACGGTCTCTTTTAATACTTCTAACCCACTCAACCAGGCAAACGGCATCACCAGTTCAATGCGCAGCACCCCATCCAGCAAAGCGCAGTGATGCAGGGCATTAAGCGTCGTCAGGTTATTTTTCAGCGTCGGGTGCTTAAACGTGGAGAGGACACCGGTCACCAGTGCCTTCAGCGTATCGGGGGTTTGCTCAGGGATTGTTGCGTTCATCCCGGCTCCTTATCGTTCTCATTATTTTGTGGAAAAACAGCCATAGCATAACAGAATGCCCCGCCCCGATCGTTGACCTCAGTGAAAAAATCGGCCCAAGCTGCGTCA
Organism: Candidatus Symbiopectobacterium sp. NZEC135; assembly: GCF_025962695.1. NCBI lineage: Bacteria > Pseudomonadati > Pseudomonadota > Gammaproteobacteria > Enterobacterales > Enterobacteriaceae > Symbiopectobacterium > Candidatus Symbiopectobacterium sp. NZEC135. The sequence goes on from NZ_JAGFPF010000004.1 coordinate 1,391, forward strand.
ACGCCGTATTGCCGGCGTTTGGCAGTATTTTCCGCTTGCAGCGGTTTACGCCGTAAGGACCTATCGGTTAACATCGGGATTCCTTCTCATCATCATGAAAGAAAGTAAGTTCCCCACTATGACTCAAGTCGCTAAGAAAATATTGGTAACCTGCGCGTTGCCTTATGCTAACGGATCAATCCACCTCGGCCACATGCTGGAGCATATCCAGGCTGATATCTGGGTCCGTTATCAGCGAATGCGCGGTCACCAGGTTCACTTTATCTGTGCGGATGACGCCCACGGTACGCCAATCATGTTGAAAGCACAGCAGATGGGTGTGGCACCGGAGCAGATGATTGCGGACGTGAGTCAGGAACATCAGCGGGATTTCGCTGGCTTTCAGATTAGCTACGACAATTATCACTCCACTCACAGTGAAGAGAACCGGGAGCTGTCCGGTCTTATCTATGGTCGTTTGAAAGAGAACGGTTTTATCAAGAACCGCACTATTTCGCAGCTCTACGATCCGGAAAAAGGCATGTTCCTGCCGGACCGTTTCGTCAAAGGCACCTGCCCGAAATGTAAAGCGGCCGATCAGTATGGCGATAACTGCGAAGTGTGTGGCGCGACCTACAGCCCGACAGAACTGATCGATCCCAAATCAGCGGTTTCCGGTGCGACGCCGGAGATGCGCGAGTCAGAACATTTCTTCTTTGATTTGCCCGCATTCAGCGAAATGCTGCAAGCCTGGACGCGTTCCGGCGCATTGCAAGAGCAGGTCGCCAACAAGATGCAAGAGTGGTTTGATGCAGGCTTACAACAGTGGGATATCACCCGTGACGCGCCCTACTTCGGTTTTGAAGTGCCGGATGCGCCGGGCAAATATTTCTACGTCTGGCTGGATGCGCCAATCGGTTACATGGGGTCGTTTAAAAACCTGTGCGACAAACGCGGTGATATCGATTTTGATGAATTCTGGCGTAAAGAGAGCAGCGCTGAACTGTATCATTTCATCGGTAAAGACATCGTCTATTTCCACAGCCTGTTTTGGCCTGCCATGTTGGAAGGCAGCGGTTTCCGTAAGCCAACCAACCTGTTTGTGCACGGCTATGTGACGGTAAACGGTGCCAAAATGTCCAAATCGCGCGGCACCTTTATCAAGGCCGAGACCTATCTGCAACATCTGGATGCGGATTGCCTGCGTTATTACTACGCGGCCAAACTGTCGTCACGCATTGACGATATCGACCTCAATCTGGAAGATTTCGTACAGCGCGTTAATGCCGATATCGTTAACAAAGTGGTTAACCTCGCGTCGCGTAACGCCGGTTTCATCAATAAGCGTTTTGGCGGGAAACTGGCGGAAACGCTGGCCGATGCCGAGCTTTATGCCACCTTCGCCACTGCGGCTGACAGCATTGCCGAAGCCTACGCCAACCGCGAATCCGGCAAAGCCATCCGCGAGATCATGGCGCTGGCCGATATCGCCAACCGCTATGTGGACGAACAAGCCCCGTGGGTGGTGGCAAAAGAAGAAGGCCGCGATGCGGATTTGCAGGCGATTTGCTCGATGGGCATCAACCTGTTCCGCGTGCTGATGACCTACCTGAAACCGGTATTGCCAGCGCTGGCCGAGCGCGCCGAAGCGTTCCTCAACACCACGCTGACCTGGGATGCAGTAGCACAACCACTGCTGGGTCACGACGTGAAAGCGTTCAAAGCGTTGTTCAACCGTATCGATCTCGACAAGGTCAATGCGATGGTTGATGCCTCCAAAGAGGACATGAGTGCCAAGAAAGTGGTGACCGGCCCGCTGGCTGACGATCCGATTCAGGACACCATCTCTTTTGACGATTTTGCCAAAGTGGATATGCGCATTGCGCTGATCAAACAGGCTGATTTCGTGGAGGGATCTGACAAGCTGCTGCGATTGACGTTGGATCTCGGCGGTGAAACGCGCCAGATTTTCTCCGGCATCCGCACGGCTTATCCCGATCCGAAAGCGTTGGAAGGCCGTTTGACCATCATGGTCGCCAACCTTGCTCCACGTAAAATGCGTTTCGGCGTATCGGAAGGCATGGTGATGGCCGCAGGTCCTGGCGGCAAGGAAATTTTCCTGCTCAGCCCGGATAGCGGTGCACAGCCGGGCATGCAAGTGAAATAACCCATCAAGCCGCCTCCGGGCGGCTTAGCGCCGACTCAAATAGATGTTATTGGCGTAGCCAGTTTGGACACGGAAAGTGTGCAGAAACCGGAGCCTACACGAAGTACGTGAAGGTTTCGGACACTGCCCAGGGACAATTGTAGTAGGCTCTTAGCTTACGCTTACCCCCTTCCCCTTGAATCCCCCTAGCATTACCGATACTCGCCTCCCAATACCAGCAAGCCTTGCCTGCCTTGCTCTCTGCACACTTTTACTAATTCAAGAAATACATCAACGACAGCTATTTAACTAAACGGAGCTTGAACATCAGATGGTATAACTCACAGATTCACACAAATATGCTATTTCGGTTAAAGAATAAAATAGAATCCTTATTCTATTATTCGTTATAAAAATACACTGTAGTACGCTTCACTCATTCGTCGATGTTGTCTTCAGGTATGCAATCAAATTCATTATTTTGGAGTTTATAATGGTTTCAGTAAACACGCTCAACTCTAGTGTCATTAAAGAAAGGATAGAATCAAAATCTCATAAATCTCCCCCAAAAACAAAATGGATAGAACAAGAGCAAGATAACAGCAACCTCTCCCCCCCACACATCACCCCATCATTATATGAACGCATCAACACTTTAAAAGCATTACATGAAGTAAAAAAATCAAAAAAAACACAGCAAACCGACACTCCATACATCATGGTTAATAATCAAGATAAATTAATTGAAAAACGTTCAGAAATAGATGGCGAGGTGAAAATAAATTTAGAAAAAATGCCCACATTCAAACATTTAGACTCTCAAGAAAATGAAAAATTACTAGATTATTTTTTCCCTAAAAATAACATTAACACACCAAATATTAAAAAAGAAAAATTGATTTCGGCGGTAGCGAATTACATGTACACAGATCCAACAGACGATATGTCAATCAATACAAACAGGATCATCGCCCTAGCGACCAACGTTTTCTCACCAATAATCAACTCCAAACAAAATGGTGGTCTTAGATTTCAAGAAGCAGAGTCTATGTTATACCAATGGTTTTCCCAAAGTATATTTGAAGAAAAATCCCCAATAGAATATTGCGTGTCCGAGATCGCCAAAAGAAATAGCGACATTGACACCATAGGTAAATTACATGCTTACTTGCTGAATAAAAAAAACAGTCTATTTTCAACACCATTATTCTCTGATAGCGATCGAAAAAATATCGATAGAATATGGAATGACACTCTATTTAAAGAAATGCCTTTTCTCAAAAAAACAGACAGTGAAATAGAAAAAATGAAACTGAAAGATTACAATTTTATATCTCTTTACACTGGTTCTCTTTTTCTGGATAAGATCGGATTAGAGACGTACACATCACAAGAGGCTATAATGGCAGGTGAGTTATTGTGGGATACAGTTGAAGACAGTGAACAACTCGATAAAATCAATTTCTTTCAATCTCCAGCAAAGATTTTCATGGCAACACATGCATCAAAATGGTTTGATGAAAATAAAAAAGAAAAAAACATAGGTGATTTCTGCATTCAAGAGCATAAAAAATACCGTGATGGAATTAAGAGTATCAGCCAGGATATTTCAAGAATTTACAATAACTATAGTACTGCTGTGAGTAATTGGCTAAGCAAAGGAAAACTCGCAGATAAAATTATTAGGCAATGTCCTAAAAATGAACTCTCCGAGTTTTATAAGAAGGAAACCGTACAGTCTACTTACAAAGAATTATACTTAAATGGTTTTACAAAACCCTGCGATAGCGCACCAGAAAACCTAGATGATGAATATCAAAAACTGACAAATGACATTGCAGACAACTTTTATGAGATTGATAGATATCTCATTTCCTCTGCATTAAACAGTCTTCCCTATGAGGAACGTGAATTCATCTCATCCATTAAATCCACAATCTCCCATGTAGATTTTAATATGAGAACAGTAAGGCCTTTTGTCGGTGGTTTTTTTCAAGGACTAACACATAATGAAAATATCAATTTAAAAAACACAATGTTATTGGGCATTATTAATGATAAAGAAGAAAGAATTTACGCGCTACATGATAAAAAAGACGGTCATATCGAGGGTTATGATATGATTAGAGTCGATCGAGATATAAAAAAATACATCGAGAAAAATCTTCTTGAAAAGAATAATATCAGCGAGGATTACATCATAAAAGAAAACCTTATAGAATCAAAGCTAGAAGATGTTAGATATGAAATTAAAATAAACAATGACAAGGTGATTTCTAAAAAATTTAGGCCAACTGATTTAGTAGACTACATTAGCAAAATTCATAGAGACGATTACTACAACTATCTCTATGCTGCTGGAGATGATAAATCTGATCTTCAAAAAAAATGGGAATTTTTGAAGATGTTCATCCCTTTCTACCAATGCGCAGAAGGGATTAATAAAAATGCTCCAGAAGAATATATCCCAGATTGTCTTATAGATGCACTCTCATTTATACCTACTTTTCGCATGGCTGCAAATTTGGGTAAAAATTTTAGCACATCAGCGATCTTAACATTCCTTTCAGTAAAGAAATTATCTTTTAAAGAAGTATTCCAAAAATCAAGTAAAACCATATTAAATAGAATTCCCACCCCAACTGCAAAAGAGATAAAAACCATAGGAAAAACCATATTAAAAGACGCAGACCCCGGTTTTATATTATTGGGGAAATTGAGCAACAGATTATCCAACAAATTATCATCATCAGTAACAACACCTGATTTTATAAAAAAGCACATAGGAAAATTATCAACAAATGGAAGCTCCACGCCATTATCTATAAATAAAAACACCGTAGCAAAAAGTAATAAAGCCACAAAAACGAACTCTTCCTACATACCTAATCCATGTGTAGGTGCATCAGGCCGAGCAAAACGACAGCCATGTCAATTAGATAATGAAATGAATGCAAACTCTATTTTTGAACAATCTGGTTTCTCTCAACCGCTTTATCGCGCAGATAGAAAAAGTTATGAAGAACTAAAAATAACAAATGGCTTTACTCCTTCGGAAGACTTTGGTGCTGTGTCCAACATGCTAAAAGACACCGAAACATTGATCGTTGCGGAGGATTTAACAGGGCTACTACGTTACATCAGAGCTAATAGGGCAAGTTATCATATTTATAAAATAGACGGGTCAACAGTAAGGGGAGCATCGCTAGTCACTAATATTGAAAAAAATCCGGTAGGGTTAGCTAAATTCCTTGAGGCAACCTCAGACGCAGACAACACCATAGACTGGCTCTATGAAACTCAAGGTGCCAATAAATTATATGAGGCACATGTGAAACTTTCAGATGTGACCTTGGATAAAATTACTTATCTGGGTAAAGGCTCCAGCAAGGAGCTCAGCGATAAGATCGATTCTCTAGAGCCCGGCGATTGGCAGGATTATCTATAACGACTCCGACCAACATAGCAACATCGTAGCATATCCCCCTCTTTTCTGTTGCTTAATTGTATCTTTTTTGTACGGCGATTTTTTGCCGTTTTGGCTATTTTTGCAGCGAAAAAACAACCAGCAGATTACAAAAATGAAACCAAACGCTATATAATCTATTATATATCGCCATAAAAACATACCTTTAAAGGAGTAAAAAGGTGTTTTAAATACTTAAATTTTGATTTCGCGCAAAACCCCTATCGTGAGTGTTGTTAAATTGCCTGCAACAAAAAATAAACAAACAATCACATAGGGAAACTAATGCAAATCAATCGAAGAGGTTTCTTTAAAGTTTGTGCAGGAGGGATGGCTGGCACCACCCTCGCTGCACTGGGCTTTGCCCCCACGGAAGCAATGGCATCGGTACGTCAGTACAAGTTACTGCGCGCCAAGGAAACACGTAACAACTGCACCTACTGCTCTGTCGGGTGCGGTGTGTTGATGTACAGCCTGGGTGATGGCGCGAAAAACGCTAAACCGGCCATTTACCATATCGAGGGGGACCCAGATCATCCGGTAAGCCGTGGCTCGCTGTGCCCGAAAGGCGCGGGGCTGGTTGACTACATCCACAGTGAAGGCCGTCTGAAACACCCCGAGTATCGCGCGCCAGGCTCCGACAAATGGCAGCGCATTAGCTGGGATGACGCCATTGACCGCATTGCACGCCTGATGAAGGCAGACCGCGATGCCAACTTTGAACGCGTCAACGCCAAAGGCACCGTGGTTAACCGTTGGTTGACCACCGGCATGCTCTGTTCTTCTGCCGCCAGCAATGAAACCGGTATCCTCGATCAGAAATTTGCCCGCTCACTGGGCATGATCGCTATCGACTGCCAGGCACGCTTGTGCCATGGCCCAACCGTTGCCGCACTCGCGCCCACGTTTGGTCGCGGTGCCATGACCAACAACTGGGTGGATATCAAAAACGCCAACCTGATTATCGTGATGGGCGGTAACGCCGCAGAAGCCCACCCGGTGGGCTTTAAATGGGCGGTCGAAGCGAAAACCCATAACGACGCCAAGCTGATCGTGGTGGACCCGCGCTTTAACCGATCCGCCGCCGTGGCCGATCTCTATGCCCCGATCCGGGCAGGTTCTGATGCTGCGTTCCTGCTGGGGATTATCAACTACCTGATCACCCATGATAAAATTCAGCACGAATACGTGAAGTCTTACACCAGCGCCAGCCTGATCGTGCGTGAAGATTTCGGATTCGATGAAGGGCTGTTCAGCGGTTATAATGCGGATGCCCGCCAGTACGACAAAACCAGTTGGAACTATGAACTGGATGCCAACGGCTTCGCCAAACGCGACATGACGCTGACGCATCCGCGCTGCGTTTGGAACCTGCTGAAAAACCACGTTGCTCGCTACACGCCTGAAATGGTGGTTTCCCTGTGCGGTACGCCAGCGCACCATTACGAAGAGATCTGCCGCTCTCTGGCAGAAACCAGCGCCCCCGATAAAACCGCGACCTTCATGTACGCGCTGGGTTGGACACACCACACCAACGGCGCACAGATTATCCGTGCCGCAGCCATGATCCAACTGCTGCTGGGCAATATCGGCATGGCCGGCGGCGGTGTCAACGCCCTGCGCGGTCACTCTAATATTCAAGGCTATACCGACCTGGGGCTACTGAGCCTTAACCTGCCGGGCTACATGCCGCTGCCGTCGGAAAAGCAAACTGACCTGAAAACCTATCTCAAGCAGATCACGCCGGATGCGCTGCTGCCGGATCAGGTTAACTACTGGAAAAATACGCCAAAATTCTTTATCAGCATGATGAAGAGCTTCTATGGCGACCACGCGCAAGCGGACAACCAGTGGGGCTACGAGTGGCTGCCGAAGTGGGATCGCAGCTACGATGTCATGATGCAGACCGAGCTGATGGTTGAAGGCAAGATGCACGGTTATATTGTGCAAGGCTTCAACCCGCTCGCCGCGTTCTCCAACAAGAACAAAGCGACGGAAGCACTCTCCAAATTGAAATACATGGTGGTTATCGACCCACTGGCGACCGAGACCTCCACCTTCTGGCAGAACCACGGCGAATTTAACGAAGTCGACAGCGCCTCCATCCAGACCGAAGTGTTCCGTTTGCCCTCCAGCTGTTTTGCGGAAGAGAACGGCTCCATTGCCAACTCCGGCCGTTGGTTGCAATGGCACTGGGCGGCGGCTGAGCCACCGGCAGAAGCGCTGCACGACGGGAAGATCCTCGGCAAACTGCTGATGCGCCTGCGCGAGCTGTATCGCGAAGAAGGCGGCGTGTGCCCTGAGCCGTTGATGAACATCAACTGGAACTACCAGGACCCGGAAGACCCTACGCCGGAAGAAATTGCGCGTGAAAGTAACGGGATGGCGCTGGCGGATATTTATGACGACAAAGGCACGCTGATCCTGAAAAAAGGCCAGCAACTGGCTGACTTCTCACAACTGCGCGACGATGGTACCACCTCCAGCTTCTGCTGGATTTACGCCGGTAGCTGGACGGAAAAAGGCAACCAGATGGCGAACCGCGACAACAGCGATGCCGGATTGGGGGCAACGCCGGGTTGGGCGTGGTGCTGGCCGCAAAACCGCCGCATCCTGTATAACCGCGCCTCCGCTGACCTGCAAGGGAAACCGTGGGACAGCAAGCGCAAGCTGCTGGAGTGGAACGGCCAGAAATGGCAAGGCATTGATGTGCCGGATTTTGCCGCCACCGTACCGCCGGGCAAAGACACCATGCCGTTTATCATGTTGCCGGAAGGTGTGGCGCGTCTATTCTCCGTGGACAAACTGGTCGATGGCCCGTTCCCGGAACACTACGAGCCGATTGAAACACCGCTCGACACCAATCCATTGCACCCGTCCGTGGTTTCCAGCCCGGCGGCGCGACTGTTTGCCCGCGATGCGAAAACCATGGGCAAGGCAAGCGACTTCCCGTATGTCGCCACCACCTACTCCATTACCGAGCTGTTCCGTCACTGGACCAAGCATGCGCGCATCAACGCCATTATCCAACCCGAGCAGTTTGTCGAGATTGGCGAGAACCTGGCGCAGAGCAAAGGGATCAAAGCGGGAGATGAGGTGAAGGTTTCCTGCCAGCGCGGCTATATCAAAGCCAAAGCGGTGGTCACCAAACGAATCAAGACCTTGACCGTCGCCGGTAAAGCGATTGAGACCGTCGGGATACCTTGCCACTGGGGCTTTGAAGGCACCACGCGCAAAGGCTTCCTGGCAAATACCCTCACGCCCAGCGTCGGTGACGCTAACTCGCAAACGCCAGAGTTCAAGGCGTTTTTGGTGAATGTGGAAAAGGTGTAAGGTAGCGCGCTATGTCAATGCAATCTCAAGATATTATCCAACGTTCGGCTACCAGTAGCCTGACACCGCCACCGCACGTGAGAAACGACAAAAGCGAAGTGGCGAAACTGATTGACGTCACCACCTGTATTGGTTGTAAAGCCTGTCAGGCGGCTTGCTCCGAGTGGAACGACATCCGTGACGAAGTGGGCCATAACCACGGGGTGTATGACAACCCGATGGATCTGAGCGCCAAATCCTGGACGGTAATGCGCTTTTCTGAAGTGGAAAGTGCCGATCGTCTGGAATGGCTGATCCGTAAAGATGGCTGTATGCACTGTAGCGATCCGGGCTGTTTGAAAGCGTGTCCGTCTGCCGGTGCCATCATTCAGTACGCCAACGGTATTGTCGACTTCCAGTCCGAGCACTGTATCGGCTGCGGTTACTGTATCGCAGGCTGCCCGTTCAACGTTCCGCGTCTGAACAAAGACGATAACCGGGTGTACAAATGTACCCTGTGCGTGGACCGCGTGAGCACGGGTCAGGAACCGGCCTGTGTGAAAACCTGTCCGACCGGTGCCATTCATTTCGGCACCAAGGAAGACATGAAGGTGCTGGCGGAAGAGCGCATCACGCATCTGAAAAAACGTGGCTATGACAACGCCGGCCTGTACGACCCGCAAGGGGTGGGCGGTACTCACGTGATGTACGTACTGCACCATGCCGATAAACCGTCGCTCTACAACAATTTGCCCGACAATCCGCAGATCTCCACACCGGTTAATTTGTGGAAAGGTATCCTCAAACCGCTGGCAACGCTCGGCTTTGTCGCGACCTTTGCCGGTTTGATTTTCCACTATGTTGGCGTTGGGCCAAACACGGAAGAAACGGAGCATGACCACGACGAGGAGGAGAAGCAATGAGCAAGCAGAAAATGATTGTGCGCACCAAATTCGTTGACCGCATCTGTCACTGGATTGTGGTGATCAGCTTCTTCCTGGTGGCGCTGTCCGGGATTGCGCTGTTTTTCCCCACACTGCAATGGCTGACGCAAACCTTTGGTACGCCGCAGATGGGGCGCATCATGCACCCGTTCTTCGGCATTCTGATCGTGGTTTGTCTGGTGCCAATGTTCTTCCGGTTTGTGAGCCACAATATTCCGAAACGAGGCGATATTCCCTGGTTCCTGCATATTGTTGAGGTACTGAAAGGCAATGAGCACAACGTCTCGGATGTAGGCAAATACAACCCGGGCCAGAAGCTGATGTTCTGGAGCATCATGGGGTTGACGCTGGTGTTGCTGATTACTGGCATCATCATGTGGCGGCCTTACTTTGCTCACCTGTTCCCGATCGATATCGTGCGTTACGCCATTCTGGTGCACGCGGCGGCAGCTATCGTATTGATCCACGCCATCCTGATTCATATGTACATGGCGTTCTGGGTACGTGGTTCCATCAAGGGCATGATCGAGGGCAAAGTCTCTGCCAAATGGGCGCGTAAGCACCACCCGCGTTGGGCGCGTCAGGTGCTTAACGAAGAAGAAGAGAAGAAGTAAATCGAGCTTCCCGGCGACAGGCCGGGAATATCCTGTTGGGGTTCCCTCACTGCGCGGGAACCCCGTCTGGCTTAATCAAGCGCCAATACACTCACCCACATCGGCCCCTGCCCTACGGCATAGCGCGCCAGTGGTTGCAGCTTTCCGCTTTCCTGATCGATGCGATACACCTCAATGTGCTGAGACTTCTGCCCAGCAGAAATCACAAACTCACCGCGATGATCGATGTTAAAACCGCGCGGTTGTGTCTCCGTCGGTTGATGTCCCACCAGCGTCAAGGTGCTGCCATCCTCGGACACCTGGAAAATACTTAACAGGCTGGCAGTACGATCGCTGCAATAAAGGAAACGGCCATTCGGCGTCAAATGAATATCCGCTGCCCAGCGAGTATCCGCAAAGCCCTGCGGCATGGCATCCAGCGACTGCACGGTGCGCGCGTTGCCCGCCACTGAATGCAGCTCAATCACGTCAACCGTACTGTTCAACTCATTGACACAGTAAGCAAAACGCTGGTTGGGATGAAAATCCATATGCCGTGGGCCAGCCCCCTCCACCGCGTGCAGGTCCGCTTGCGCCGCAACGGACAGCTCACCCTCGGCAGAAACGTCATACAACCGAATGCGATCTTCTTTCAAACACGGTGCCCACAGCACCCGGTTTTCAAGATCGATATTGCTTGAATGGCAACCTGATAGCCCATCCAGTTGTTGAATAGGCTCTCCTACAATACCTTCGGCATCAATCGGGCTGACGCTCAACGTTTCACCACTGTAGGATGCGCTAAACAGAAAACGCCCTTGGCGGTCAGTGGACAAATGCGTCGGACTTCCCGGCAACGAAGCAGAACCAACCTGCGTCAACAAACCTTGTGCATCGATACGGTAACTGATGGCCGAGAACGTCGGGCGTACCCCAACGTAAAGATGCTGTTTGTTGGGGGATATCACCATCGGCTGCACCTGACCCGGCGCATCAACAACCTGTAACAACGTGAGTTGCCCCGAGGACGCCAACTGCCAGACGTGAATCTGCTGGCTTTCCGGACTGGCGATATAGACCACTTGCTGCATGCTTTTCTCCTTGGTTTGTCGCATTTTGCGCCATGCCACTTAGGGTGTAACATTATGGGCATTAACGCAATTCTAGACTCTCTTAATAGGACCGCTATGACGTATCGTATCATTGCTCTTGATTTGGATGGCACATTGCTGGACAAACAAAAGAAAATTTTACCGGAGTCCCTCACTGCGCTGGCGCTGGCGCGCCAACAAGGGGTCAAAGTGGTGATCGCCACTGGGCGGCACCATTCCGCGATTCATCCGTTCTATCAGGCGTTGGATCTGGATACACCCGCGATTTGCTGCAATGGCACCTATCTGTACGATTATCAGAATAAACAGACATCGCAAGCCAATCCATTGACAGCGACACAAGCTAAAAACGTGCTGACCTTGCTAGGCGAGTATGGCATTCACGGGCTGATGTATGCCGATGACGGCATGCTGTATCAAGAACCGACCGGCCATGTGATTCGCACTCAGGCGTGGGGTGAAACCCTGCCGCCACACCAGCGCCCCACCTTCGTTCACGTTGACAGCCTGTTGAACGCTGCCGATCGGGTGCAAAATATCTGGAAATTCGCCCTGTCGCATTCGGATACGCAAGCGTTAGACAACTTTGCCAATCGGGTTATGGATGAGTTTGGCCTGACCTGCGAGTGGTCCTGGCAGGATCAGGTTGACGTTGCCCAAAGCGGAAATAACAAAGGCAAGTTGCTGAGTGAATGGGTCACATCTCAGGGGTATTCCATGAGCGAAGTGCTGGCCTTTGGCGATAACTTCAATGACATCAGTATGCTGAAAGCCGCAGGGCTCGGCGTTGCTATGGGCAACAGTGATGATGCCGTTAAAGCGCACGCCGATCTGGTTATCGGGCACAATGAAGAGCCTGCAATTGCACAGTTAATTCGCCAGCGCGTATTGCAGTAACACCGTTATCCCCGGCGAACGCCGGGGAATGACTACGCCGTTATCGACACGCTCTTGATCTGCGCATACAGCCACATATCGGCATGCAGTCTCAGATCATCGCGCGCCCAGGGTGAAATCCGCGCCCACAGGATTTGTCCCCCCACTGACAGCTTCACTTCGACCTGTTCATCGACGTCGATGCATTCCAACACCTTCGCGGGCAACACGTTACGAATACTGCTCGCCGTTGGTGGTTGCAGCACCAAAGAGACATCGACCGCGTTAACACGAATACGCAACGGCGTTTTCAACGGCATGGAAACCCGATTCACCCACAGCCGTTGCTCGCCCAGCGACAGCGCCGTCATAGCATAACGCTCATGCTGTTCCATCACTTTCACGTTGAGAATGCTGCTTTGCTCATCGCTCGGTAACCAGGGACGCATCGCGCTGCTCGCCCATACCTCTTCCAACCGACCTTCCGCTTTAACCTTACCTTTATCCAGCACCACCACCCGATCGGCAAGCCGCACGATCTCTTCCATACTGTGGCTGACATACAGGATAGGAATATTGACCTCTTTCGCCAACGTTTCCAGATAGGGCAGCAGCTCACGTTTGCGCGGCAAATCAAGCGACGCCAGCGGCTCATCCATCAGCAGCAGTTCCGGTGCGGTCAGCAACGCACGACCGATCGCCACACGCTGTTTTTCGCCACCGGAGAGGGTGAGGGGTAAACGGTTTAACAGTGCCTCAATGCCCAGCAGTGCCACAATGGCATCAAACTGCGATTTCATGGATGATGCCATGCCATAGCGCAGATTACCTTGCACACGGTAGTGCGGAAACAGCCGGGCATCCTGAAACACATAACCCACATGGCGCTTTTCGGGCGGCAGGCAGATACGTTTTTCCGCATCCATTAGCACGCGGTCGTTGAGCACAATTCGACCAGACTGTGGACGCGTCAGGCCCACCACCGCATTGATCAGCGAGGTCTTTCCTGCGCCTGATACGCCAAACACCGCAGAAATGCCTGATGCGGGCAATTGGGTATCCACACGCAAATCAAGATCGCCGAGGCGTTGATGAAAATTAAGCTCCAGCATTACACCCCCAACCGTTTGCGGCCCCAGCGGGTTAACCACTCAGAGAGCAGCAACGACGCCATTGAGAGCAGAATGGCAATCACACACAGGCGCGCGGCGTCAGCTTCTGCGCCAGGGGTTTGAATCAGCGTGTACATCGCTGACGGAATCGTGCGCGTTTCTCCCGGAATATTGGACACAAACGTAATGGTTGCACCAAACTCACCCAGCGAGCGAGCAAATGCCAATACGGTGCCTGCCACAATGCCGGGAAATGAGAGCGGTAACGTGATGGTCAGAAATACGCGCCAAGGATTGGCACCCAGCGTTCGGGCAGCCAGCTCCAGTCGCGTATCCACCGCTTCCAGCGCCAAACGGATCGCACGTACCATCAGTGGAAACGCGATCACCGCAGAGGCTAATGCGGCACCGCGCCAACTGAAACTGAAGCTGAGGCCAAACCATTCATAAAGCCACTGGCCAATAACGCCTTTTTTGCCCATCCCGATCAGCAGCAAATAACCAATCACCACCGGTGGCAACACCAGCGGCAAATGGATAATGCTGTCCAACAGCGACTTTCCGGGAAAACGGCAACGCACCAACACCCATGCCGCCAGGATCCCTAGCGGCAGGCTGAATATTACAGCGGTGATGGAAACTTTAAGACTGAGTTCAATGGCTTGCCATTCGTAATCCGTGAGAATCATCCGCGCGGCGTGAAACCATAGCGTTTGAACACGTCCGCAGCGGCAGGGGTTTTCAGGTAGTCGTAGAAACCCGTCACCGTCGCGTTGTTATGATCTTTGATGATAGCCATCGGATATTCGACCGCCTTGTGGCTCTCTTTCGGGAAAATGCTGACCACTTTCACCTTGTTACTGGCAACCGCATCAGAGCCATACACAATGCCCAGAGGGGCTTCTTCACGTTCTACCAGCGCCATAGCGGAGCGCACGTCATTAGCACGCGCCATCAGCGGTGATAACTCATCCCACGCTTTCAGATTTTGAAGTGCTTCTTTCGCGTAGATCCCTGCAGGCACATGGTCTGGGTCACCAACGGCCAAACGTCCACCTTTCAGCAGGCTCTTCCAGTCGGTTTTATCCGTGATGGCAAAATGCTTCACGTCGCTGGTTTTCGGTGCAATCACCACCAGCGCGTTACCCAGCAGGGTGTAGCGGGTCGCGGTATCCGTCAGTTTTTTATCCTGAGCGTAATCCATCCACTGCTGGTCGGCAGAGATAAACAGATCCGCAGGTGCGCCTTGCTCAATCTGGCGAGCCAGCGTTGAAGAGGAGGCAAAAGAGGAAACGATATCGACGTTTTTCTCTTTCTTATATTGCGCGGCAATTTCCTGCAACGCATTGGTGAGCGAAGCGGCGGCAAACACAGTGATTTTTTGTTCTGCTGCGAAGGCTGGCACCGCCAGGGTTGCACTCAGGGTTAGTGCAACACCCCATTTCATCCATTGCTGTTTCATCGGTCTCTCCCAAGAGTAATTACATCAGGACGTTATCGTTGTATTCGGGATAATATAACGATAAATCCTATAATGTCATGCGCTTTTGATCGCATACTCCGAAGAGAGTACATACAAAAAAATAATGCCCGGTCGACGAGACCAGGCATCAGAAAAAGAGAAAACGTGGCGGGATTATTTTCTTACAATGCGTTCATCGGCATGACCAATGCGGGAAAAGACGTTAAAGACTTCGCCTAAACCGTAGATAGCACCGAGGATGATCGCCATCATCACGGGCACCATGGCAACTGCAAACAGCAGGCTTTTGAGCAATTCCAACATGTTTACCTCACTTATCGGTAACGGTCCGTTTCTCAATATACCCGTCATACTTCAAGCTGCAGGTGCGTTGGCTACACGCATTCACCCGAATCACTTACCTGAGTAAGCTCATCGGGATTCATTCGCTTGCCGCCTTCCTGCAACTCGAATTATTTAGGGTATACACGCGACATTCATCGCGAATCTCAACGTACCGCAACGAAAAATCATTACGGGTGATGATGAATAGTGTACCGTAACTGTAAGAATTAATGCGACCATTTGTGCGGTTTGCCCAACACAGCTCAAACGCGCGACAATAGCGCTGTACCGAACGTCACACACGCTCGGTTTTGTCTTTTTTAATCTCCCTGGACCGTGACCATGCAAGCTGAAATCCTTCTGACACTCAAATTACAACAACGTCTTTTTGCCGACCCACGGCGCATTGAGCTGATCAAACAGATTCGTCACACCGGTTCCATCAGCCAAGGTGCCAAGCTCGCAGGTATCAGCTATAAAAGCGCCTGGGATGCCATCAACGAAATGAATCAACTGGCAGAACAGACCATTATAGAACGCATGACCGGCGGCAAAGGCGGCGGTGGGGCCACGCTTACGCGCTATGGCGAACGACTGATTCAGCTCTATGATTTGCTGGCACAAATACAGCAAAAGGCGTTTGACGTTCTGCAAGATGATAATTTGCCGCTGGACAGCCTGCTGGCTGCCATCGCGCGTTTTTCACTGCAAACCAGCGCCCGCAACCAGTTCTTTGGGACGGTACAAGCCCGCAGTCGGGATACGGTTCAGCAGCACCTGAGTGTACTGTTGGCCGATGGAAAGACGGCGGTGAATGTATTACTGACCCAACAGAGCGCCGAGCGATTGGGGCTTAATGAAGGTAAAGAAGTGCTGGTGTTGATCAAAGCGCCCTGGATTGCGGTATACGATGCCACAGCACCCCGACCACAATCCGATAACGAACTGACAGGTGCCGTGTCATCGCTGGAAGTGGGACAGGATAGCAGTGAAGTGCTGATTGCGCTGGCAAGCGGTGAGACACTTTGCGCCACGGTGCCAAACGAGCAAGTGACACAACAGCAACTGCGCGTGGGAATGGCGGTGACAGCCTGCTTTAATGCCGATCGTGCAATTGTCGCAACCTTGTGCTGATCGCTGGCCCCGCGCGACAAACTTCGCCATAGGAACAGCTTGACAATGGCGGCAATGCCCTTTATTTCTGAGTGCATTACTTGCTAAAAAAGAGATAAAGAATGTCGTCATTGCAAATTATGCAAGGTGTTTTTCGCATAAATGACACACGCGTTTTGCGCATTGATGCCTTAACGCTGGAAGGAAAATCACAGTGGGCCTTTGTGGGCGCGAATGGCAGCGGAAAATCTGCGCTGGCACGTGCACTATCGGGAGAACTCCCGTTGCTGGAAGGCTCACAACACAGCGATTTTCCTCGCGTGGCACGTCTCTCCTTCGAGCAGTTGCAACAGTTAGTCACGCAAGAGTGGCAGCGTAACAATACTGATATGCTCAGCGCTGATGAAGACGATACCGGGCGTACTACCGCTGAAGTGATTCAGGACGATATTCACGATCCTGCCCGTTGTGCCACACTGGCCGCCCTGTTCGGTATCACTCCTCTGCTCTCTCGCCGGTTTAAATACCTCTCTACCGGTGAAACACGCAAGGTCATGCTGTGTCAGGCGCTGATGCCAAAGCCCGAACTGCTGATTCTGGACGAACCCTTCGATGGTCTCGATGTCGCTTCCCGCGCACAGTTGGCAGAACATCTGGCAGAGCTGGCGCAGCGCGGCTACACGCTGGCGATCATCGTGAACCGGTTCGATGATATTCCTGAGTTTATCAACCATGTCGGTATTCTGGCGGACTGCACGCTGACCCGCACCGGTACGCGTGAAGCAGTATTGGCCGATGCCTTGATCGCCCAACTCGCGTTTAGTGAAACGCTTTCCGGCACTGCGCTACCGGCCCCTGAAGACCCGCTGCATACGCCGGCGCTCCCTGCCGGTCAAGCGCGCATCCTGCTGAGAGATGGCGTAGTGCAATATAACGATCGTCCCATTCTGCACCATCTTAATTGGGAGGTGTTACCCGGTCAGCATTGGCAAATCGTCGGCCCTAACGGTGCAGGAAAATCCACGCTGCTAAGCCTGATTACCGGCGATCACCCACAGGGATACAGTAATGATTTAACGCTGTTTGGACGCCGGCGTGGCAGTGGTGAAACCATTTGGGATATCAAACGGCATATCGGTTACGTCAGCAGCAGCCTGCATTTGGAATACCGCGTCAGCAGTAGCGTACGCCATGTTATTACATCAGGCTTTTTCGATTCGATCGGCATTTATCAGGCCGTGTCCGATCGTCAACGTTTCTTAACGCAGCAATGGCTTGACCTGCTGGGGCTCACTGCACAAGCGGACTCCCCGTTCCACGCATTGTCATGGGGGCAGCAGCGTCTGGTCTTGATCGCACGCGCGCTAGTGAAACATCCGGCACTGTTGATTCTTGATGAGCCTTTGCAAGGGTTAGATCCGCTCAACCGGCAGTTAGTACGGCGCTGGTTGGATGTCTTGATCGGCGAAGGAGAAACACAGTTACTGTTTGTTTCCCACCATGCGGAAGATGCCCCGGAATGCATCACACACCGCCTCACCTTTGTGGCGCAGGGAGAGGTCTATGGGTATCAGTTTGAAACACTGGAATGCAGCAACAGTGGTTAAGATAGGAAGTCAGTCCGCGTTTTTGTCCATGTGTGCAATGAATTCAGTGGGGCCTGTCTGTTCGAAATAGGGACATCTTACACCTACTGTCGCCATGATATCCCCGTAAAAAAGTGAGGATTATTGACTACAAAACCTATTGGATATATTAACACACAAGAGCCTATCCCATTATGGCTATTTTACTTGGATTTAAATTCATCAAGGGGTTCAATGAGATCGAAAAAAATTTTATTTTTTTCGTCAATTTCTGATATTAAATACTTACTCATTTCTACATTGAATGCTTCATTCAGTTGAGTCATTTGCGTTTTCGCTGTTGTATTCCAACTCAGCCCTGTACTTTCTTCAACTATTTTTTGAACAATGGGCGTTAGTTCATTTATACGCTCATCTATAATGGATTCCCATACTGCATAATGATCCAAAAAGTTATTTAGATAATTTTCGTCACCCTTAGCTTTCGCTAAAATAATAATAATCTCAGTGAGTGAATCTGCATTATTAGAAACCTCTGGCAATTCCAACTTCGATTTAATTAACAATTTTGTTATATCATGTTTCCCATCCAAATGTAATAACTCAATATACCCGGCACGGTCAGTTGTATTTTCAATAATGTGAGAAAACTCATGTATTATAGTTCTGACTAAGTTTTCCTTTGCTAGTTTTAATTTTTCAGCACGCGAAGCTGAAAATGAACCTGAAGTGATATGATCGACACTTTTCTTATAGGCCGCATAATTAACAGCAATATACTTTTCATTATTTTGTGCATACGGTGTTATTTGCGCGAGAAAGTCTGAGGTTTCATCAATAACAAACACGGTTTTTTCCTGTAAGTTAGTATTTAACAATGCATTTCTAAGACCATTTAATAGATCAATAAATCTTTGTTCATTTTGTCTATTCGTAAATATTTTCAGCAACGCACGAACTCTGGGTAGATATTTATCATCAGTTGCAATTTCATGTGCTGCCTTTATTTTTTTTATGGATTTTTTTTGCGCTGTCACTAAAACTTTATTGATTTTTTTAAGTTTTTTATTATTCTTCAACAATTCTTTGTTAAAAAGTGAGTCATCGATAAAATGTGATGAATTTGCAGGTATATCTTTACTCCCCGCAATAAAAGAGGTAGCGTCTGCATCAACATCAGAAATTGATTCAATAAGATTGTCACTTTCTAGCCCCCCTCCCAGCAAGCCAACATTATCATTATAGTTCCATTTATCTTCCGATAAATATTTAATTGCAGGACCATAGTTTAATCCGGTCGGTGTATCTTCTTCAACCATTCTCCATGTATATAGGTTTGAGTCCCACTTGACTTTATATACATCATTATTATTTTTAATATAATAGTTAGGGTATGATAATTCATGTTCTGAGACTGCTTTATACACTCCTTTGAATCTCCCTTGCTGAATGCAGGGCTCTAATTGAAGATTGTTCTCTTTGTATTGTGAAATAATATCATAAACTTCGCCCTTTACTTTTACTATTCCACTTTTTTTTGTTAGCGTTGCGTTGGTTATTTCTCTAGAAGAGAGAGGGCTAACCTCGCTAACTAAAGAGTTATCCAATGAAATGTACTCATTTATTACATTTGTTTTCGTCGATGACTTTGCAATGAATTCAGACAGTCTCGCTCCAGATAATTTATTTTTTTTGCCTACGGCATATAAGTGATTTATTCCTAACAATATCTCATTGCTTATTTTTTTTAAAGGAAATGATATTTGAGATAATAAAGGACCCATAAATACAACATCCATTATAATGCTAAACCTATCCATTTTATAATGTTTGTCTGTTATTTTATAATAAAACTCTCTGTAGAACGGGATGAAAGACTCTGTTATTTCCTGGAATATACCTTTTATATCCAGTTGTATTTTTTTATATTTTGCAATTTCATTTAAACATAAATGAATGGATTTTTGGACAGAGTCTTTGACTGATGAAGGATTATCGTGCTTGCTCTCAATTATCAGTTCGTACCGAATGTCTGAGTTATTAGATTCAAAATCATCACCAATAATTAACTCTGTGATGAGGTTTTTCTCAGTTAAAGGTAAAAAGTCTAATGGTTTTTTATTTTTTACATGCTTAAGTAATTCTTCAAAAACAATACCTCTAACTAACTTCACTTGAAAATCCCCTTGCAGCGCACTGATAATTATATAATCAGAATTTTTTAGTTTAATGATGTTTATTTTTTCTTTTTGAGTTTTATATGACTTTACCGGCCATCTCAGACCAGACATTTTAGTTTCTTCAATTGTTAATTCTAATGTGAACCACTGTGTTGGTTTAAATGACAATGTCTCAGGGTAGATATTTAGTTGACTAAGAAATAAAGGTGTTAATAATTTCGACTCATATTCACTCGAACCATTATCAATATATTCGTTAAATTGTGATGTGAACTCTGATTGAGAGTTACATTTTTTTGATGTTTTGAAGTTATTACTCGATATGTAACCTTGTGGTTCCTCATCAACGAATGTATAAATTTCTTTGATTAACGCAGTTATTCTTTGGTCATGAAAAACTCTGGCTTTAAGAAAATCAAAAACACTGATATTGTATGGGTAATTTAATTTGTAAAATATAGCTGATGTGATGTTTTCCAAAATATCAGAAACTTTATTATCTGAAGCAATAATCCTATCATACTCCATGAGCAATTGAGCATCATTCAACTTGAAAGTATCTATATCGACGTTCTCATGTATTTTATAGTATATGGGTAAAGCTAATTTTTTTGACTCATTTATCGTATTGAAATCGTTTATGCCATTGGTATTAAATTTTCCCATATCTATTGCATTGATCATTTCCAATGCCGATGTATAAGTATCTATATATTTATATAAAGTATACGCATGATATTTTGCAATATTCAGATAGGCTAATTCGTCTTTATCGCTTGAAGATATATTTTTTTTATCTTTAATCAGCAACTCATTTTTTGTGATATTGAATATTGCTTGCCAAAATAATTTTATAGGTGCTGAATTACTGTGGGCATGCATTAGTCCCTCGGTGTATGCAATTCCTTTGATAAATAATATGTTATCTTTTTTATTTATTTCTTCTGCCGAAGGAAAAATTGTGTAATAATTATGAAGATTCTCTATGTACTTCTCTTTATCAATCTCATCAGGATAAAGATCATAAATCATTTTTTTGATATTATCTATGTCTATTGGTATTGACAGTGCGTTAATTATCTTTATTTCTTCGTCTTTTATTGGCATTTCATTCTGACTATTGGTTGCCAGGAAAATCATTTTCCGTAGCTTTAGTAAATCATTACACAGTATTTTATTATCTATATTTAAAGCAATTAATATTAGTAACTCATTGCTAGAATATCGCAGCGAATTACTTATGGATTCGCCCGGATTTTGATGGAAGATTATTTGTAATAATTTATCAAGGATTGCAGCACTTTGATTGTCGAGATCATTTAATTTTATGTTTTTGAAATAAAAAAAGGCTCTCTGTTGCTCCCACCCCCCTAAACTCCATTTACTATTCTCATGACGTATCTGTATTTGTTCTCCTTTTTTGTTTTTTAAAAAAAAGGTTAAATTACTGGTATCTTCTATCACCTCCCAATAATGAGGTTTAATGAAAATGTATTGTTTTTCTTTGTATGACAGTATACCATTTTTTTCATAGTCAACCAAAAAAGGACTGATATCAACATTTGTTCCTTTCCATTTACTCTCAAGCCACCAAGATAGATTTGATTCATTTGTATTAATCCAGTCATATGCACTGGTATTATAGAAAGATTTTATAGTATTAAGGTCTAATTTAAATCGATTCTCCAGTTGTTCTAATAAAATCTCTAATGCACTTTTCTTAAATTCAACCTGAGACTCCTGTATTAAATGATTATTTTTCGGAACATATTCATTCCCAAGGATTAAATTGTGCTGAGTTTCTGTTTTTTTATGCATTACACTTTCTACAAATTCAATTAAATCTTGTTTCTGCACCGAACCCTGCGTTGTTACCTTTCCTTTAATCTCTTCATTTTTTATATTTTTACTTATTACAGAAGTGCTTTTTTTAGACAAGTTAAATATACTGTTATTTATAATTAAGGTTTTTTCTATACTTTGTATTTCCCTAACCTCTTCAATTTGTCTAAAATGAGAGGAGATATATTGATATGAACTAATATTAGTTATTGACATGAATTACCACCTGCCATTTTATTGCTACTCATTTATATGATTAAATTACCCCACGCTCCAATATAAAAATACAGTCATCACAATTGCATTTATCAATGTAAATAAATACTCATTATCTTTATGATAAAAATAATAAATTTAATCTCATACGTTTCTCTCTTAGATAGAACAGACACCGATTCAAAGGGCAATAGCATACTAATAAAGATAGCGCATCAGGTAAGTAATAGGGAACGTCTGGCGACGGATTAAATTATTTAACGAATTGCTTAGCCCTTCATATTTACATAAATACACACTCTCATAAATATATAATAAACGAAGGAGCAACACATAAAGATAAATTTTATTAATCACCAAAATAGCTCCTTGTGTTGGTTTTAGAAAGTATCGTCTTTGATGCTTTACAGTATTTGTTATCCGGTAACATGGATCAATAAAAAATCACTCCTTACCGATACCAGAGAATAAATTCAGATAATGGTTTAATTTACGTTCAAGTGAGAATTAAATTTATTTAAAAAACAGGAAGTTGCCGTGATGAGGGACAATGATTATTATCCATAGAAAAAAGAGAGTTGAAGATATCAGTTTGAATATAGCGAAAATGAAAGGAATAGCAGGCCAGAAGACGATTTGCTAACGCCCCCGGATGTCCCCGAGGGCGGAGCACAGGTTACCATTCATCCAAATCGTAGTTGTTTTCAAACATCGCACGTTTACATTCGAGAAAACGGCGCGGGAGATAGCGATGATAATTTCTGTTGTGGCAAAACTCTGCAAAATCATCAAAATGAGAAACACCCACTTTGGTGTAAAGCCGTTGCAGGGCACTTTCAATGGTACGAGGTGAAAGAAAAAGCATATCACCAATCGTTTTGCATGTCTGACCTTGAAGCTTCAAAAATATGATTTCACATTCTTTTTCGGTAAAAAAATCATCAGGTCGATTCAGCAATAAAGAACCGGGACAGCGTCCATTAATAAAATCATTGGGCGTGAAGGTTTGTAATGTTTTTGCATAAGTAATGACTCCAACGCATTGGTTATTATCATCATAAAAAGGCAGCTTTTTTACAATGTAAGGGTAACTAACAGCTTCAGGATGAATTTCCAACATATTGAGCCCCACCTTAGACGTACTAACTTGCTTGTCTTGGCATTGCCACTCTTTAACCACACTTTCATTCTCAGTCAGCCTTGAACAAAGTTCATATTCAGTTCTGTGCAAAAAATCATTTGGCGATCTCACACCAGCCAGCTTTGCCGTAGGCAAATTAGCATATATATAACTAGAATGTAAATCCTTGATAAAATATGGATCAGGAAGTTGATCTAAAAAATTTGTAAAAACTCTAGGAAGATAATTATCATTGTGAACATCGCCATTCATAAGTGCCTCCATTTGTTTTATATAAAAATACAAATCGCTTATATAAATTACTTATAATAAAATCAAAAAAACAATGAAATCATCATCTGGCGATATCAAGAACCACAATAAAGCATATGACCACATACCTCAGTCACTGAATCATCTAAAAGATTATGGACTAACTTTCAATAAACCGCCTTGGTAGATAACGATGATAATTTCTTTTATTACAAAACTCCGAAAAATCATCAAAATGCTTCACGCCAGCCTTATAATATAACTCTTGCAACATATTTTCCACATCGAGGGGTGAGCTAACAAGTCGCCTAGCAATACTCTTCGACATTTGACCTTGCAGTTTTAAGAATATAATTTCAGATTCCTTTTCATCAAAGAAATCGTCAGGCTTTGTCAATAAAAATGAACCTGAAAGATGACTAGCGAATAATTCATTAAAAGCAAAACCTTCAATATTTTTGCAATAAACAACTATTCCCTTACATTGATTAATCTCATTGTAAAAAGGGAATTTCTTGACAATATAAGGTGATGAAATAGTACTAGGATTTATCTCTAACGTATCTATATTCTTCTTAAACTCAGTTACCTGCTTATCCTGCCATTGCCACTCTTTAATAATATCTTTATTCTCCGTTAAGTGGGATGAAAGATCATTCTCATTTTTGTATAATAATTCACTTGGCGAATTCAACCCCAATTTTCTAGCTGCAGGGGCATTAGCATAAATAAAAGTTGAATCCACTCCCTTAATAAAATATGCATCATGATGTTGATCGAGCAGCGTGGTCAACATTCTGGGTAGAACTACATTGTCATGTTTATCACTATCCATAACAACCTCTTTTCCGTGGATGAGTTACTTCAAACTCAGTGTCATAAAATAGAAATATCAAAAAAATGCTCAACGGAGTACCACAATTCGATTTACATTACACGAAGGCTAAAGGGTTTAGAAACCACTACAGTAAAATTATTCGCACGGCATTTAGCTTTCATTTAATAAACATTATACGTTAAGCGAGAGCAAGCACTAATACATAAAAAAATCTCATCACCACGATATCAGGCGTTTTTTTATAGTAACAACTACCTATTCTACCGCGTAGCTATCTCGGCTAATTTTTGTGGTGCAATACGCTCCCCAATAAATAAAAATAGATTATGATGCTTATCAAATAAAACACAATATTCTGTTTTCCCTAAACATATTATAAAAATATTGCTGCATTTGCCTTCACCAGGGACCTTATAGCTAATCGAGTAAACTATCACGCAGAGTGCCCTCCCCTTTTCACGACATATGAAGTACCCCTCATCTCCCATATATGGTATTTTTCCCCTGCCTGCGCGGCGCAGGAGGGAGGGTTTCTTATTGATGGATCAAAGTGATAGCGATACCACGCTATGATGACGCCACTATTTGATGGATTTTTCAGGTGTGAAACGGATTACTCTTCTCGGCAAAATTGATGAAAAACCTCATAATTTCAGCGAATTTCTTCGTTGCAGATCACCTTTTCCCCCCACAGGCTATGCTAGTTTTATTCAACATTGGTTATCGAGGTTCTTATGAATGTTTTAGTGACAGGTGGTAGCGGTTACATCGGCAGCCATACCTGTGTTCAGCTGTTAGAAGCCGGGCATCAACCGATTATTCTGGACAATCTGTGCAACAGCAAAGCCAGCGTGGTGGAAACCCTTACTCGCCTCACCGGAAAAACCGTGCCGTTTTATCAAGGCGACATTCGCGATGGCGTCTTGTTAGACCGCATTTTTGCCACTGAAAATATCGATGCCGTGATCCATTTTGCTGCACTAAAAGCGGTCGCAGAATCCGTCAGCAAGCCCGTTGAATACTATGATAACAACATCTACGGGACTCTGACGCTGGTTAAAGCGATGGAAAAAGCGGGCGTAAAAAACCTGATATTCAGTTCCTCAGCAACGGTCTATGGCGATCAGCCACGCATCCCTTATCAGGAGAGCTTTCCTACCGGCATGCCTGCCAGCCCTTACGGGCGCAGTAAGTTGATCGTCGAACAGATCCTGACAGACTTACAGAAAGCCCATCCAGAATGGAGCATCGCCTTGCTGCGCTATTTCAATCCGGTGGGGGCCCACCCTTCGGGAGAAATGGGTGAAGATCCGCAAGGCATACCTAACAATTTAATGCCCTTTATCGCACAAGTCGCCGTTGGTCGCCGCGAATCACTTTCTGTTTTCGGTAGTGACTACCCAACGGAAGATGGCACTTGTGTCAGAGATTACATTCACGTGGTCGATCTGGCCGATGGTCACGTGGCAGCAATGAAAGCGCTGCACCAACGCCCGGGAGTACATATTTACAATCTGGGTGCAGGTGTCGGCTACAGTGTATTGAATGTCGTGCAAGCATTTAGTCAGGCATGCGGCAAACCGCTGCCCTATCACTTCGCCCCGCGCCGCGAGGGCGATCTTCCCGCCTATTGGGCCGATCCAGAAAAAGCAGCCAATGAACTTCATTGGCGCGTTACCCGGACGTTAGCGCAAATGGCGGAGGATACCTGGCGCTGGCAATCCAAACATCCCAATGGCTATCCCGACTGATACCCTGAGGAGCAGGTGTATGCTGAACGAAAAAAGTGCTGAGTTGGCCCCCGATGGCCAGCCTTTTACCCTGACTACACTACAAAACCGCGCAGGAATGCGCGTTATGTTGATGGATTGGGGCGCAACCTGGCTCTCTTGTCAGGTCCCTCTGCCAGAGGGAGAAGTGCGTGAAGTACTGCTCGGCTGCACAACACCTGCGGATTATCCGCGCCAACAAGCCTATCTTGGCGCGTCTATCGGGCGTTATGCCAACCGAATCAACCACGCGCGTTTACAGCGCAACGGTGCAACCTACACACTGACACCTAATCAGGGCCAGCACCAGTTGCATGGTGGGCCCGATGGATTTCACGCGCGCCGCTGGCGCATTGTGCAGCAGGATGCTACGCAAATAACGTATCTGCTGGTTTCTCCCGATGGCGATCAGGGCTACCCGGGGCAACTGACCGCACAGGCTCGCTATCGCTTAACCGAGCACAATGCGCTGGAAATTGAGTATTCCGCCCTGACGGAAAAAACCTGCCCGGTGTGTCTGACTAACCACGCCTATTTCAATCTGGATGGGCATACCAGCGATGTGCGCCACCACCGTTTACAACTGTTCGCCGATCATTATTTGCCCGTGAACAGTGAGGGGATCCCCGTTGACGGGCTTGCTCTGGTAAACCAGACGGGTCTGGATTTCCGCCAGCCTAAGACGCTATTGCAGGATTTTTTGCGCGATGACGATCAGAAAGCAGTCAGCGGTTACGATCACGCTTATCTGCTGCATCGTACCTGCGGCTCCAGCGAATGCCCTGCGGCAAATCTGTGGTCTGCGGATGAGAAAGTGATGATGAGCGTCTTCACCAGCGCTCCAGCCTTGCAGCTTTACAGTGGAAACTTTCTTGCCGGAACCCCCGCCCGTGGCGGCAATCCGTATGACAACTACGCTGGGGTGGCGCTGGAAAGTGAATTTTTGCCCGACAGCCCCAATCACCCGGACTGGCCACAACCAGACTGTTGGCTGAAACCCGGTAAGCAATACTGCTCACTGACAAGTTATCAATTCTTTACATAACGCCAGCAAGACAGACTGGGCACGCTTTTGCACGGTAAATTTATGTCAAGAGCGTGCGCAGCGAACAATTCACGCTTTCGCTTACGCAAGATTTATTGTTATATGTAGGGCTATTCGACTACTCCGTAGGAAACTCCGCATGTTTGGGTTGCCTTTCAGACAATTACCGCAACGCAAGCGCCGCCTCTTGGCGTTTGGCGTGGTTGTCTGTTGGCTGATGCTCAATACCCAACTGGCGTTGGCAGCCCATCTGTGCGATGTTCAACCGGTGGTGCAAACCACGCAAGTGGTCAGTCACCACGGCATGAACATGACGCAGGCGCCTCACCACGCCTCAGTCATGGTGAAAGCGCCGCTGTGTGATAAACACTGCACCCCGGATACTGCGCAAAAAACCGCTTCCCCGCTGCACCTCGATGCCATGGCGCATGACACGAGCACACTGCTGGTGTTGGCGAGCGATACCAACATCCCTGACCAACACACGTGGTTAACCCCGCCGCGAACCGGGCCACCGGCCGAGATCGTATACTGCCGTTTTAGAGAATAAATCCAGATAAAACAACATATTGGTTTTCTATCATTTGTTATGTTTTATTCTGGAGATATTGATTATGCGCACGTTACTGACCGCTATTGCCCTGTTTGCTGCTGTTACCTCTACTTCTACAGCCCCTGCTTTTGCCGAAACCTCACCTGCCTCCGCACACGATCACAATGCCATGATGTCCATGCCAATGGATCACAGCAGCATGAACCACGGCACTCAACCCACCAGCGCCGCTACCGTATATCAAGGCACCGGAGTGGTAAAAGCCTGGTCGGACACCAGTGTTACCTTTGCACACAAACCGATTCCCGCACTTAACTGGCCCGCCATGACCATGCGTTTTGGCCTCAGTGCCTACAAAGGCGGCCCGTTAAGCGTAGGACAAACGGTGAACTTCACCTTTATCCAAAGCGCCTCCGGCTACGATCTGATTTCAGCATCCGCTAACTGATTCGAGGTCGATATGTTGACGCTTCGTCTACAACAGGCGGGCTATGCCCTGCCGTGGTTTTTTGGCTGTGCGATGTTTACGGCTCAGGCCACAACGCTCGATCAAACCCTGGCGGCCGCTGAACAGTATTCGGCAGAAATTTCTGCCAACCATCACCAAGTTAACGCCTTGAATAACATGGCGGATTCCGCCATGCAGTTGCCCGATCCCAAGCTGAAAGTCGGGATTGAGAACTTTCCGGTTAGCGGCCCCAATGCCCACCGCTTTACACGAGCCGATATGACCATGCAACGGGTCGGCATCATGCAGGATTATGTCAGCAGCACGAAACGCGAGCGCAAATCAGATGCGATTCGCGCAGAAGCGCGTAAAGCGGAGGCTAATCAGGACGTGATTCGCGCCGGGTTGCAGCGAGAAGCTTCGCTGGCCTGGTTCGAGCTGGCGCTGGGGCAACATGCACAGGAAGCCATTGAACGTCTGCTGAGCGACACGCAGCGGCAGCTTGGCATGCAAAAAGCCGGAGTCGCGAGTGGTAGCAACAGCGCGAGCAGCGTTCTGGCACTACAACTCACTGTCAATGAAATGAAAAATCAATTGGATAACGCCAAACGTGACGTGGAGGTAGCGCGTTCTCGGCTTAAACAATTGACAGGGACCGACATTACGCGCGTCAGCGGCGATTTCCCCGTCATCACCCGGCTTCCCGCCAGTCAAAGTGCGTTGATTGATGCCATCAAGCAGCACCCCGAAATCATTCAGGCCGCGCGCGAAGCGGATGCCGCCAAGGCAAAATCAGCGCAGTCTGCCGTTGCCGCCATTCCCGATGTCGGGGTGGAAGTGTATTACGGCAAGCGGGCCGATGGATTAGAGGATATGGGCGGTGTGATGCTGACGGTCGATCTGCCCTTATTCAAATCACAGCGGCAAGATAAAGATTACGCGGCTGACCTCTCCCGAACCTACGAAGCCAACGATCAGTTGACCTTACTGACACGTGCGCATCAGGCCGCGTTGGATGCACTTATCGCGCAGTATCAGGCGGCGAAATCCATCTACGATCGTCAGGCCAATGAGGTGATCCCACTGCAACGCTCTCGGCTCAACGTGCTGGATGCGGAATATCGCACTGGCAGCAGCGGGCTGGCAGAAAACCTTGATGCCAGACGCGCGCTGCTGAACAGCGAAATTGAACAGATCAACGCGCAAAAAGCACTCGCTGCCAGTTGGGCCGCTATTCGTTATTTGATCCCTCAGGATACCAAGCTACTACCGCAGGATACAAAACAATGAAACCGATCGTTACGTTAAGCGTCGTCGCTATTGCCGTTGCTGCTGCGCTCGCCGTGGGATACCAACTGGGTGCCTCCTCTGGCCACGGTGCAAGCCCGGTTGCCAGTGCAGCAACGACTGCGCCACAAGAAACGCAAAGAAAAGTGCTCTATTGGTATGACCCGATGACGCCAGGGCAGCGCTTTGATAAACCGGGTAAGTCGCCTTTTATGGACATGGACCTGGTGCCGCGTTACGCGGATGAAACCCAGGATGACGGCGGTATCACCATCAGTGCACGCCAACAGCAAAATCTGGGCGTGAAAACAGCGCAGGCAACGCAGCGCACGTTAGATCTGCAACTGTCGGCCTTTGGTACCGTCGCCACGGATGAACGTGGTATTGAAACCCTGTCAGCGCGAGCAAACGGGCTGGTAGAAAAACTGTATGTGAAAGCGCCACAGCAGTTCGTTCAACGTAACGATCCACTGGCACAGTTGTGGATGCCGCAGTGGTCAGCCGCACAGCAGGAATACCTCGCCATTCGCCAGTGGGGTGATGCATCTCTGGTTGCCGCCGCACGCGAACGCCTGCAATTGCAGTTTATGCCGGAAGAGATCGTCAAAGCCGTCGAACGTTCGGGAAAACCGCAAACCCGTATCACGCTGCGCGCACCCACGCAGGGGTACATCAACAAACTGGACGTGCGTGAAGGCGCGCAGGTCAATGCCGCTCAATCCCTGTTTGAATTGGCGACGCTCGACCCGGTATGGATTGTGGTGGATTATCCAGAAAGCCAGGCCAGCCTGCTGTCGCGCGGCAGTGACATCAGCGCCACCACGGACAGTTGGCCGGGGAAAACCTTTCATGGCAAGGTTGACGAGCTGTTGCCCAATTTGGAAGCCTCAACGCGCACGCTGAAGGCCAGACTGACACTGGAAAACCCGGAACATTTGCTCAAACCCGGCATGATTCTCAACGTGACGCTGACGCACCCTGTCACTACGCCTCCTGTGGTTGCCATTCCCGACGAAGCGCTCATCACCACCGGCACGCACAATCGGGTGCTGCTGGCGGACGGTAACGGCCACTTCACGCCAGTCGAGGTGAAAACGGGCCGTAGCCAACAGGGTTGGATAGAAATTACGCACGGCCTTAAAGCAGGCCAGTCTGTGGTTACGTCCGGCCAATTCCTGATTGATTCTGAAGCAAGCCTGAAAAGCGCACTGCCGCAAATGACAGGCGATCAAACCCAGCAGGAGTCCTCAGCGACCAGCGCTGCCCCCACCTACAAAGCGGAAGGGAAAATCGAGGCGATAGACGGCGATACCATTACGATTTCGCACGGCCCGGTTGCCGCGCTGAACTGGGGCCCGATGACCATGGACTTTGTTGCCTCTGCTGAACTGCGTCCTGCTTTGACCGTTGGTCAGCACGTCAGCTTCACCTTCGTGCTGCCAGAAGAAGGTGCTCGGTTGGTCAGCGTGACACCCGTTGCGACAGGCGATGCGAATGCCCGCCAACATGAAGGACATCAACAATGATTGCTGCCATTATTCGTTGGTCACTGCACAATCGGCTATTGGTGCTGCTCAGCGCCATACTGATGGCCGCCTGGGGTTGGTGGGCGATACAAAAGGCCCCGCTTGATGCGTTGCCCGACCTCTCCGATGTGCAGGTGATCATCAAAGTCGGCTACCCCGGCAAGGCACCGCAGGTGGTGGAAGATCAGGTGACCTATCCGCTCACCACCACCATGCTCTCCGTACCCGGTGCCAAAACGGTACGCGGCTTCTCCATGTTCGGCGATTCTTACGTCTACGTGCTGTTTGAAGACGGCACCGATCCCTACTGGGCGCGCTCGCGCGTGCTGGAGTATCTCAGTCAGGTGCAGTCAACGCTGCCGCCTCAGGCAAAGGCCTCTCTTGGTCCCGATGCCACCGGCGTTGGCTGGGTGTATGAATATGCATTGGTAGACAAAACCGGCCAGCACAGCCTTGGCGACCTGCGCGCCATTCAAGACTGGATCATCAAATATGAGCTAAAGACCGTACCCAACGTATCGGAAGTCGCGAGCGTCGGCGGCATGGTTAAACAGTACCAGATTGTGCTTAATCCGGACCGATTGCGCGCCCTCAATCTCTCCCACGAGATGGTGATAAGCGCGGTACAAAACGCCAATCAGGAAGGCGGCGGTTCCGTTGTCGAGCTTGGGGAAGCGGAGTACATGGTGCGTACCTCGGGCTATCTCAAAACACTTGATGACTTTAAGCACGTGGTGATCGCCACCCGAGACGGCATTCCCATTATGCTGTCGGATGTCGCTACCTTGCGCATCGGTCCAGAAATGCGGCGTGGCATTGCTGAACTCAATGGTGAAGGCGAAGTCGCGGGCGGCATTATCGTGATGCGTTCAGGAAAAAATGCGCTGGAAACCATCGATGCGGTCAAACTCAAGCTGAACGATATCAAGCGCAGCCTGCCCGCAGGCGTGGAGATTGTTCCCGTTTACGATCGTTCGCACTTGATTGAAAACGCCATTACCACGCTCACACACAAGCTGATCGAAGAGTTTATCGTCGTTGCTCTGGTGTGTACGCTGTTTCTGTTCCACTTCCGCTCGGCTCTGGTCGCTATGGTGACACTGCCGCTGGGGATTCTCGGCGCGTTCATCGTCATGCACTATCAGGGGGTGAACGCCAACATCATGTCGTTGGGCGGCATTGCTATCGCCATCGGAGCCATGGTGGATGCGGCCATTGTGATGATAGAAAACATGCACAAGGTGCTGGAACAGTGGCGGCACGAGCATCCTGACAGACAACCCGCCTCCGATGACTATTGGAAGATTGCCGAAAAAGCCGCCGTGGAGGTTGGCCCGGCGCTCTTCTGTAGCTTGCTGATCATTACCCTGTCGTTTATTCCTGTGTTTTCGCTTGAAGCGCAGGAGGGGAAAATGTTTGCCCCGCTCGCCTTCACCAAAACCTACGCTATGGCAGTATCCGCAGGGCTGGGCATTACGTTGGTGCCGGTGCTGATGGGCTACTTTATTCGTGGCAAAATTCCCGATGAACACGCCAACCCGATCAATCGCTGGCTGATCCGCGCCTATGAGCCGTTGCTGGATCGCGTATTACAGTGGCCGAAAGTGACATTGGCGGTAGCCGCTGCCCTGTTAATCGCCACGCTTTATCCGCTTTCCCACTTGGGCAGCGAATTCATGCCCGCATTGGATGAAGGCGATTTGCTCTATATGCCTTCCACCCTGCCGGGAATTTCCGCGCGGGAAGCTGGACGTTTGTTGCAACAAACCGACCGACTCATCAAAACGGTGCCAGAAGTCGACACCGTGTTCGGCAAAGCCGGTCGGGCTGAAACCGCTACCGACCCCGCCCCTTTGACCATGATCGAAACCACGATACGCTTTAAGCCCAAAGATCAGTGGCGACCCGGTATGACCATGGACAAGCTGGTCAGCGAACTCGATAGCATTGTGAAAGTACCGGGGATTGCCAATATCTGGGTACCGCCCATCCGCAACCGACTGGATATGCTGGCAACAGGGATCAAAAGCCCGGTGGGCATCAAAGTGAACGGCAGCAACATTGCACAAATTGAAGCCGTAGCCGAGCAGATTGAGCAAGTGGTGCGTGGTGTGCCTGGCGTGACATCCGCGTTGGCAGAGCGTTTGGCGGGTGGTCGCTATATCGATATCGATATCGATCGTGCCAAGGCGGCGCGTTATGGCGTGTCGGTCAAAGAGTTGCAATCCATCGTTTCTGTGGTGGTCGGCGGGGAAAATATTGGCGAAACCATTGAGGGGCGCGAACGTTATCCCATCAACCTGCGCTACCCACGCGAGATCCGCGATTCGCTGCAAAAACTCAAGAATCTGCCAGTAATTACCGCGAGCGGTGGGCAAATTTCGCTCTCGGAGTTGGCTAATATTCGCATCAGCGATGGGCCGCCTATGCTAAAAAGCGAAAACGCGCGTCTTTCGGATTGGATCTACGTCGATATTCGCGGCCGCGATCTGAAATCTGCCGTGCAGGATATGCAACGTGCGGTAGAACAGCAGGTGAAATTGCCAGAAGGCGTGTCATTGAGTTGGTCCGGGCAATTTGAGTATCTGGAACGCGCGACGGCTAAGCTCAAAGTGGTATTGCCGTTCACACTGCTGATCATTTTTATTCTGCTCTATGTGACATTCAGCAAGGTGAAGGATGCGTTGTTAATCATGGGCACCCTGCCGTTCTCACTGATTGGTGGCGTATGGCTGCTTTATCTGCTGGGCTATAACTTATCGGTGGCAGCAGCGGTGGGTTTTATCGCGCTTGCCGGGGTGGCAGCCGAGTTCGGCGTTATCATGGTGTTATACCTCAACCACGCCATTGAAAAACGTCAACACACTGATGAGACGCTGGCGTTACCTCTGTTGCGCGAGGCCATCCATGAAGGTGCCGTGTTGCGCGTGCGACCCAAAGTGATGACAGTCGCCACCATCATGGCCGGGCTATTGCCTATCATGTGGGGCGGCGGCACCGGAGCAGAGGTGATGCAACGCATTGCCGCACCGATGGTAGGCGGTATGGTAACCGCCCCCCTGCTCTCGATGCTGGTGATCCCCGCGTTCTACCTGCTGACACACCGTAAACGAGGCGATAGCGCCTGAGTGGCAATTCCGTGATGTCGGCCCATACTCATCTTGGGTCGACAGACCATTGCTGTGAGCTGAAACGAGCAAGCGATAACGTGATAATGAGCAAAGTTAATGCAGATAAATCAGGTTTATCGGTGACTATTGATTGCCGTTAATTGCGGCGCAGCAATATAATGAGATCAGTTATCACTGAAATCTTAGGAATGAAGGAGTTTAGCTATGGCTGTAACTAAGCTGGTACTGGTGAGACACGGTGAAAGCCAGTGGAACAATGAAAACCGCTTCACAGGCTGGTACGACGTTGACCTGTCCGATAAGGGCCGTTCAGAAGCCAAAGCCGCTGGTACATTGCTGAAAAATGAAGGTTTCTCCTTCGATTTCGCGTATACCTCTGTGCTGAAACGCGCCATTCACACACTGTGGAACATCCTGGACGAGCTGGATCAGGCTTGGCTGCCGGTGGAAAAGAGCTGGAAACTGAACGAACGCCACTACGGCGCGTTGCAGGGTCTGAACAAAGCAGAAACCGCAGAAAAATACGGTGATGAACAGGTTAAACAATGGCGTCGTGGTTTTGCTATCACCCCGCCTGCGCTGACCCGCGAAGATGAGCGTTTCCCGGGTCACGACCCGCGTTACGCCTCTCTGACTGATGCTGAACTGCCGCAGACGGAAAGCCTGGCGCTGACTATTGAACGCGTTGTTCCGTTCTGGACCGAAACCATTCTGCCACGCATCAAGAGCGGTGAGCGCGTTATCATCGCTGCACACGGTAACTCCCTGCGTGCGCTGGTGAAATACCTGGACAACATGGGTGAAGATGAAATTCTCGAACTGAACATCCCGACAGGCGTACCGTTGGTATATGAGTTTGATGAGAACTTCAAGCCGATCAAGCATTACTATCTGGGTGATGCTGATGAAATCGCTGCTAAAGCCGCTGCTGTTGCCAACCAAGGCAAAGCGAAGTAATTTCATCCCTACAGAAATAACCTAAGTAAGATGAATTAGGTAAATAAAAGAGGTTGTGATGCATTGCATTCAACCTCTTTTTTATTTTTTTCACCTGAAATCCATACGTTTCTCACCCCAAACATCATTTTCTCAGTGAGATTTCTTCACCCACTGCCTTTTCAACAAGTATAAAATACAATACTTATTGTATTTTATATCCATTTTTATAAAGAATATATGCCCACTATTGTTTATATATTTAGCCTTTATCAAAATGGAGTTTTTTCCGATGCCTTTACCTATAAAAGAACCAGACTATTCAGCACTGAACTTATCCCCATCGGTATCATTTGAAAATGAAAATAATGGTGACCATACTATTTCCATTCTCAACGATGTGTCAAATATATCTATATCTCAAGGCACCTCTCTTAATTCAACTCAACATCATCTAGAAAAAAGAGAACAGAGTGGTATATTAAATAAAATTAAAAATATTTTTTATGGCAATAACGTATCTTCTCAAGATGAAAATGACACCACATTAGAACATATTCTAAATGAAGGGAGTCATCTTAGAAATGAAGTATTAAACATGCAGTGCAGCCCTGTTTCAGAAAACGCCCATTCCGCCATGAACCTTACGCACAAACATAAAATTGGGTTTGGTTTATTATTATTAGGTAGTGCAGCCGGTGGCGCTGCATTTTTTTTGCATAAGAGGAATGAAGCTCATCATCACGCTCAGCAAAAACTATCTTTATCAGAAGGCCTTCCAGAGTATTTTTCACCCTTCTCTATGAATAATATCTCCGATTCATCTCATAACAATACACTTACCTCTACCCATAAAAGACATTTACCTTTTCATCACTCACCTATTTTAGACGAAAATTTATTTGAAGAAAATGCAGAATATATGCACGACATTAAACATGACATGACGATCAACACGATAAAAAAAAGAGCGTACATACCTGATAAAAAATATAATTCCACACCAATACCTGATGATGTGAAAATTAAAAAACTCACCTATTGCTACGACGAAAGAGAGTCTCTTTCATCAGCAAGAATAATGAGAATCGTCAGTAAAACACTACAAAGCCCTGTCAGTTCACTGATCAAAGAAGGGCGAATTGTACTTAACTATAACGTCTATGGTAATGGTTGCATAGGGAATGAATCCTTCGATAGCATGGCGGAAAAAATAGAATCAGGAATACAAAATTTATTATCATCACTTCCTATATATGGTAGAGTCAGAATGGTTACACTCCTCGCATCATCACTTATAGATATGATAGCTGACGCCATAGAGAATAAAAATCTTTCTTTAACCAGTGCGAGTGAGGTGCAAGATTACACCATAAGCCTTGCGAAAGACTTAGTCATATCATCACTAACCAAACAATTTGCAAAAAAAGAAAACCCACATGAAATTGATGACATCATAAAAAGCATTAAGTTTGAAAAAAATAAAATGTATCTTGATGCTGGTTCTGGAAAAAAAAGAATTGAAGTATATGATTATAACCATCATATCACTGACGTTAATAGCAATGGCTATTTATTTTATACCAATGAAAAAAAGTGGGTACAAAGAAATGATCCAAAATTCATGGGAAACATCAAGAAATCTTTAAATAAAGCATATAGGCTTTGGGGAGAAGATGCGAATATTGATTTCCTTCAAAATAGTGGCCCTGCATTATACCGCGACGGACTGCTCATTAATCACAAGGCAACCTTATACAGTTTTGTCGAAGACACATTACTCCCTGTATCTGAAGTTGAAATTACAGATGATGTATTTAGATATATGGTCACTCAGAACGAAAAAGAAAATCCGATTGTCGTTAAACAAGGAAAGTGGGTTTTTGAAGATGCGACATCATCAATCCTCACTAAAAAGTCTCTCTCTTTCTTTAACGACCATGATGTCATAAGAAAAAGGCTTATCGATAAATCAATAGCACACCAGGATGTTGGGCCAACAGACCTTAATATTCCCTTGCATTATGACAAGTTTCATAATAAATATATAAAAATAAAAAATGACTACTATGCATTGAAAGTAGACAAGTACAACGATTACTATCTTTCAGGAGAATATGATGTTCTTCCGTTAAAAATAGCGGGTAATAAATATGCATTGCAATCTCAATATTTAGATGGTGTTTACGACTGTTATCGGGAGCAGTTAAATACACTACCGTTTAAAAAGAATCAAGAAATTTATTATCTCGACAACACCATCC
The DNA here is from genome assembly GCF_025962695.1 of Candidatus Symbiopectobacterium sp. NZEC135. Taxonomy (NCBI): domain Bacteria; kingdom Pseudomonadati; phylum Pseudomonadota; class Gammaproteobacteria; order Enterobacterales; family Enterobacteriaceae; genus Symbiopectobacterium; species Candidatus Symbiopectobacterium sp. NZEC135. The sequence goes on from NZ_JAGFPF010000004.1 coordinate 38,865, forward strand.
TTAATGAGATAAAACAGAAATCCCCTTCATGGAAAGAAATAAAATCATTATCTACATCTTTTTTTAACAAAGAACAGAGGTTCTCAGAAAGCACTATACCAGGAGCTTTAAATATAGCTGAAAACGATTACATCTCTCATAATGGAAAACTTATTAAAATAAGATCAAATGGTGATGACACTTTTATTTTAGGGTATGATGATGACGCTAAAAATCTTATTCGAGCTTATAAAAACCCCAAGAGTAACACCTATTTTTTAATGCCAGACAAAGTTAATGGCATTAAAAAAAATAAAAACTATCGTCCACGAAAAGGACATTGCATATCAAAAAGACAAATATTTTCCTTATGTAATGCAGAATTCAACGAATCAATAAACATCTCAAAAAAACTAAAAGACAATAAAATTAACGGAATAGAAATTAATGATCCAACAAAACACCTTGATCCTTATGGGGATATAAATGGGTTTTATAAGAAAAAAAACAACCCCGATGAAATATATTATCAATCTAGAGATGGAGTTTTTTTTCATGCTGAAGAAGTACGGCAAATTTCTAATCAGCTAACCCCAGAATATTTTAATCTTTATGGTAAAAATAAAGATGGAAGTATAGACAAAAATTTTCTTATTGAACAGGTTTGCGTAATCAAAGATTTTGACACGCATAAAATGATATTGAGTACACCAGACGAAGCGATGAATACTATTTTTGGCACAGATCTGAAAATGTCGAAACAATTATTGGAACGAAATAAAAACAGTGAATTAAAAGAATCCTTCAACATTGAAGAAATAAAAGATGAACTGGTAAATAGCCATAATCGTGATGATATGGATGATGTCCACGATTTATTTGACCGTTTTGCCAAGAAAAATATATTTTCTAAACATGAAACTATCGATATGATTTCCGGTCTCAAAACGTTAAAAATAGATGATGTGGGTTCTTCTGATTTTAAACGTTTTTCAGAAATCGCTGATGAAAATATAGGTTCAAGTAGATTAAGAGTGAAGCTCAGCATATTTGAAGATGCATTGCATAAAGCCTCTAAAGAGTTAAACAACGTTATCTTGGAAATGAATAAAAGTGATAGCAAATTTAATTCTTATTTTTATCAAAACACAAAAATCAACAATAATACATTAATAAATTTTTTCAAATACACTTTAATAAAAAAACTTAAGAGAATGAATTTCATTTTAGATGAGAAAAACAAAGATAACATTATATTTATTGTTAATAAGTTCATAAGTAAAGGTATCACACCAGGCATGACATTAGGGTTTAGTTATACTGGTGATCCTCTGGATAGAATCTTTATTAATTCGGCAGTGATCCCCGACGATTTTAATCCTAACTTAAGTTCACTTACAGATTTCCAAAACAGAGAAAAATATATAAACTCGATATCTAACACTATGCTACATGAATCGGTACATGCAACGGGAGTCCCTTTTGACTTTTTTTACATTAATACTAATGAGTCATTGGATTATGTTAGTCTTGAAGATTCACTACAACAAATTGAAAATGTAATAAGCAGTAAAACACTTACGACTAACAGTGATTTTATCTACCTTTGTAAACTGTATTTTGCCAGTAACCCGATTTATAATAAGTATCATTTTAAAAGTTTAATTACACCAGATAATCTGGCACACATATTTAAAAATGATGATTACTTCAAACTGATATTATTATTAAATAATCCAGATTCGATTAGTCATATAATCCGTGATTACGCTAAACATGGTTTCTGAGCAAAAGAGCTAAGCGATTCTGATGACACGTAAAGATATGGCGATGAGATAGCGTAGGTGGGTAGAGATACGTTTGGCTTATTATTTTCTCACCAATTCGTTCGTGATGGGTCACTCATCACACCGTTATCTTCGGCAAATGCCGAGGATAACGGCGGTAAGTGTAGAAAAAGTGTTAGCTATCAGCCCATGCGGCGCAGTTTAACCGCATCTGCTAATTGACGCAGCAGTGTATCGGTATCTTCCCAACCAATACACGCATCCGTCACGCTGCGGCCATAAACCAGCGGCTCACCGCTTTCCAGGCTCTGGTTGCCTTCTACCAGGTGGCTTTCCACCATCACACCAGTGATGGCACGTTCACCGCCCGCAATCTGCGCGCAGACATCAGCTCCCACTTCCATCTGCTTCTTGAATTGTTTGCTGCTATTAGCATGGCTGAAATCGATCATCACCTGCGGGCGCAGCCCGGCTTTTTCCAGACCATCCTTGACGGCGCTGACGTGCTCTGCGCTGTAATTTGGTGCTTTCCCACCGCGCAAAATAATATGGCAGTCGTTGTTGCCGCTGGTGTTGACGATGGCGGAGTGACCCCATTTGGTCACCGACAGGAAGCAGTGCGGCGCACTCGCGGCGTTAATGGCATCGATCGCTACTTTAATCGTGCCATCGGTGCCGTTTTTGAAGCCAACCGGACAAGAGAGACCGGAAGCCAATTCGCGGTGTACCTGAGATTCCGTAGTGCGTGCGCCGATGGCACCCCAGCTCATCAGATCTGCCAGATACTGCGGCGATATCATGTCCAGAAACTCACCCGCAGCAGGTAACCCGCTATCGTTGATTTCCACCAGCAGTTGACGGGCGATCCGCAATCCATCGTTAATCTGGAAGCTGTTATCCATGTGCGGATCGTTAATCAGCCCTTTCCAGCCCACAGTGGTGCGCGGTTTTTCGAAATAGACACGCATCACAACTTCCAATTCGTCGCTCAGTTCGTTGCGCAGCGTAAGCAAACGGGCGGCGTATTCTTTTGCAGCCTTGGTATCGTGAATCGAGCACGGGCCAATCACCACCAGCAGACGATCGTCAGTGCCATGCAGAATCTTGTGAATTGCCGAGCGGGTAAATGAGACCGTTTCTGCCGCGCGCGCGGTAGCTGGAAATTTCTCTAACAGCGCGACAGGAGGTAACAACTCACTGATCTCTTTAATTCTTAAGTCATCATTTTGGTAATTCATCATTCATCCATCGATTCTTGCGCAGAACATGCCACATCTTGCCAATAGGAAACGGTTGCAGGGTGATTACCCTGGCGTTTAAAAACGGAACTGTTCATATTGCAGCGCGCAAATGATAAGTCAAGCGTATGGCGTACCCACGGCAATATCGCGTAATTTTACGCGATAAAATGCTGTTAGCTTACCGCTATGCCGCGTTTTCCAACGCGCTTTTTACACTCGACGCTGTAGGTACGATGGCGTTGGATGCTGGCGCGCGTCCTTGATCCACAGCCAGGTGCCGTTGAGGGCAATTCCCGTCAAGATCAGGTATTCCAACGCCATCACATAAACCCCCTGGTAAGTGAAGATCACCACGCTGATAATGTTAACCACGACCCACAGAATCCAGTTCTCCACATACTTACGCGTCATCAAGATCATCGCTATCATGGAGAGCACCATCATGCAGGAATCCCAGAAGGGAAACGCATCCGGCTGCAAGGTCGGCATGGTCACCTGTACCCCCGCCCCCTGCATCACGCTCACCGCGACGCCCGTCAGCACGGCAAACACCGCATCAATATAGACGGTCATCAAACCAATCGTGAGTGCGCCCAACACTGACCAGGCAAGCAATCTGGGGAGCGACAGCCAGCGTATTTTCAAGGCAATATCCTGCTGTTCCGTGCGGCGTGTCCAGGCATACCAACCATAAACATTGGCAACAAAGAAAAAGATTTGCAGCAGCAGGCTGGCATAAAGCTGAATCTGGAAAAATATAACGGCAAAGAGCGAGACGTTGATCAAACCAAACAGGTAATTGATGGTTTTTTCCAGGCTGGCGAGCCAGATACAGAGCAGGCCACACAGCGCGCCAACGGCTTCAATCCAGGAAAGATCGTACCCTCCCGCTCCGAACGGGATATGAATCAAAATGTTGCTGGTACTGAAAAAGTCCATCTTGCCACCCCATAGTTATCGTCAAATGAGGAAATCCTGCTTCTGCCAGACTCCCAAGCGGGGTATATGGTAGCAGTCGGTTAGCAAGAAGGCACTTAATGTTTTACATACTAAACAAATAAGGGGTGATTCGTTCAATTATCTCCTTTTGTTTAGCAAATACAAAACTAACCAAACCAGCGATGCCAATAAATCGACAGTGGGATGATAAACAGCAGTGCAGGCAAGAAATTCACCACGGCGAACATTTTGATCTGCGCGATACGCAGTCCTACCGCCATCATGATAATGCCGCCACAGGCTGCAAAATCCCCCATGGTGATGTCATTCATAAACGGCATGATCAATTGCGCAGAAAAAAATAACAGCGCCTGAACCAGAAATTGTGGTACCGCGATTGAAATCACTGCCGCGCCGAGCGTGATAGAAAAAATCAGCGCAGTGAACACATCCAGTGCCGATTTGATAATCAGCAGTTGATAATCACCCGTCAACCCTTCCGTCAGCGCACCAACCACGCCCGTACCACTGGCACAGAACAGCACGATCAAGGCAGTAAAATTCTGCGTATACACATCCGCAGGCAATTTGTGCCGAGGCGGCGGCAGAACACGGCTTAACACCCGTTGGATCCAGATGCCTGCGAGCTGTATACCGTGCTCCAATCGCAACAGTTCACCCAAGGCAACCCCCAGCACCACCGCCAGTGCGACCGCGGGTAACTGATGCACCTTGATCACCAAGGTTATTCCCATCGCAATGGAGATCATGGCAAACGCAGGGGGGAGACCATCGCGAAGACGCTGGGGAATAAAACGACTCAGGGAAATACCCAGTAGGCCGCCAATAATAATGGCGGAACCGTTAATCAGAGGACCAATCATAATACTCCTTACACCCACATCTGCGTATTACAGACAACGAGACTTCAGTGGGTTTGCCCCGGTAATCACAGCGGGCAGAAAAATACAAAGAACCTACTATACTCCCACCAGACCCCGGCAGGATGCAATATCAGGTATAAGTCAGCCAGGCACGCTCAGGTGAGTCATCAGGATTGTAGCACTTACGTTTATGTAAGTACTTACTAAAAGTTATTTAAGGTCTTATAGTGAGTTCCACATCAATCACGCCATCCGGCGAAGGAGTAGGATCATGACGATTGCCGTAACGGGAGCCACCGGCCAACTGGGCCAGTTAGTTATCGCCAAACTCAAACAAAAAACCGCAGGCAGTAATATTGTTGCGCTGGTGCGCAGCCCAGAAAAAGCCAAAAGCCTGGGTGTCACCGCGCGCGCGGCCGACTATGCACAACCGGCCACGCTCGAAGCTGCCTTGTCCGGTGTAGAAACCCTGCTGCTCATTTCTGGTAATGAAATTGGCCAACGCGCGGTACAACACGCCAATGTGATCGCTGCGGCGAAAAAGAGCGGCGTAAAGCGCATTGTGTATACCAGCTTGTTGCACGCTGACACGTCACCGCTCAATCTGGCACCGGAGCACGCTGAGACAGAAAAAACCCTGAAAGCCTCTGGCATTGACTACACGATCCTGCGCAATGGCTGGTACACCGAAAACTATACGGGCTCTATCGCTCCAGCACTGGCTAACGGTGCTTTCTACGGCAGCGCCGGAGAAGGGAAAATTGCCTCTGCCGCACGTGAAGATTTTGCTGAGGCTGCCGTTGTGGTGCTCACACAGCCAGGTCACAGCGGGAAAACCTATGAATTAGCCGGCGATGAGCCTTATACGTTGGCACAGTTGGCTGCTGAAGTATCGAAGCAAAGCGGTAAGCAGATTCCGTACAACGATATTCCTGAAGCTGATTACGCCGCAGCACTGAAAGGCGCGGGACTACCGGAAGGGTTCGCCGCCGCTATCGCATCATGGGATGTGGGTGCGTCAAAAGGTGGGTTGTATGAAGCCTCACATCAGCTCTCCGCGCTGATTGGTCGCCCAACCACACCGCTGTCCGTTTCAGTCGCGGCAGCATTAAAAGCACTCTGATGCTACCCGTCCTGCCTTTCTGGCAGGACGGTTTGTGTAAACGACCGGCTATTCCAACGGGTTTTCCGCTGACAGCGGTGTCTGTTCCTGCAAAATGGCCGGTAGATTGACTTCTATCCAATCCGCCAGGTCACGCACCTTTTCCGCCGCTTCCCGCCCTAAGGGCGTAAGGGTGTATTCCACATGCGGGGGAACGGTGTTGTAGACATGGCGATGAACCATGCCATCGGCTTCCAGCCATTGTAACGTCTGTGACAGCATCCGCTCGCTAATGCCCTCAATGCTGCGCCGTAATGCGCTAAAGCGCTGTGTGCCCGGCAGTAACACAATCATCACCAACACGCCCCAGCGGCTGGTGAGATGCTTAAGCACCTCGCGTGAAGGGCAATTGGCCGCCAAGACATCACCGCGTTCGAGTTTTTCCGAGAGGGTGCGAGTTTGCTGGTCAATATCAGTCTGTGGTGTAGGAGATGTGGTCATTACACGCTTACCTGGGTGCTCGTACTAACTAAAAGTAATTGAATGCTACGCCAGTCGCTGTCCACACGTCAATCAGGCCAAAGCCGTTTTAGATGCGTTTATACCGCAGCGCCGATCAATGCGTTTTTGGCCGACAGAAGAAACGCATCTGACAATGCATCCCCGGCAGTGGCTCGCGCCAGTGTCAACGCGCCCAACAGTAGTGATAATTGCACCAACGTGTGCTGTCTACGCTGTTCGACGTCTTGAATATCGGAAACAGACTCCAGCCGCTCCAGCAGCGCCTTAACGCCATCAAGATAGACGTCGCGCACCGGTTTAGCTTCCCCCTCGCGGGCCACATCGCTGGCTAACGCGGTTATTGGACATCCATCCTTCGCCGCGTCGCGGTGTGTTGAGGACAGATAAGCCTCTACCAACGTGCGAAAATTATCATGGTGTGGCTGATGCCTGATTTCCTGCCAGCGGGAGGCAGAGTCATCAAGCGCCTTACGGCTGGCAATCGCCGCCAACTCATCTTTAGAAGAAAAATGCCCATAAAAACCGCCATGCGTTAATCCCGCGGCAGCCATCAGATCATTAACACTGACCCCATTCAGACCGCGTTCACGGAAAAGCTGTGAGGAAACCTGAATAATTTCCTCTCGATTACGCGCCATCTGCTGTTTTGATACACGGGCCATGATGTTCTCCTTTTCAGTCAGGCATCATCTTAAGTGATGGAAAAATAAGACTCAATATACCCGTCATACTTCACGTTGCAGTTGTGTTGACTGCGTTCGCTCACCCAAATCACTTACCTGAGTAAGCTCATCGGGATTCACTCCCTTGCCGCCTTACTGCAACGCGAATTATTTAGGGTATAGATGATGCCTTTCATCAATACTTCGCTCAGGCGCGTGGTGCCCGCGGAGAAATATAGTGAACGCCCTCTCCCCCCTGTGCCCGAGGCAGCGTACCAGCGATTTGTTCGTGTGGTGTACCGAGTGAAATTGCACTGACTTCATCCAGCCGCGCAACCTGATCGTCGCTCAGCGTGATATCCAAAGCCAGCAGCGTGTCATTCAATTGCGCCAGCGTGCGCGAACCCAGAATAGGAATCAGGCTGGTGCTGGCACGCGCGGCTTTATAGCGCAGCCAGGCGATAGCAACCTGCACAGGGATCGCGTTCAATTCCTGTGCAATGGCAAAGACCGTATCCAGTAAGGCTGTGTCCTGCTCAACGTGTACCAATCTTCCGCCGAACCCCTTCAATCGTCCTTCTGCACTTTGGCGATATTTTCCCGTCAGTAGCCCCCCGCCCAGCGGCGACCACGGCGTCACCGCCAGCCCTAGTGCTTCTGCCATCGGCAGCAGTTCTCGCTCGGCGGTACGTTGAACCAGGCTGTACTCCACCTGAACGCCAGCAATACGCGACCAGCCGCGTAGCTCTGCGATGGTATCGGCGCGAGCAATGCGCCACGCAGGAAAGTTGGATAATCCGGCATACTGGATTTTCCCTGCGCGGATAAGATCGTCAAACGCGCGCACGATCTCTTCGATGGGGGTCAGTTGATCGTCAAAGTGGGCCCACAGCACATCAATGCGATCGGTGCGCAACCGCTGAAGACTGTTTTCAACCGACGAAATCATATTTTTACGGCTGTTACCGCTGCGAGAGATACCGGCATTGGGCAAAGCGCTCAGGGTGTATTTTGTCGCTACGACAAAATGATCGCGATCGGCAGCAATAAACTCCCCGACCATCTGCTCAGATTGGCCAAACTGATAGGCATCTGCCGTATCGATAAAGTTACCACCGGCATCCACATAACGATCGAAAACCTGTTTTGCCTGCTCTTTTTCAGAACCGTATCCCCAGCCCGTGCCGAAGTTACCGGTGCCAAGCGCCAATTCAGATACCCGTAAACCCGTGTTACGTCCAAACGTGGTGTATTGCATAGGGCCGCCCTCATTTAAATGTCGATTGACATTTAAAATATATGTCATGCATCATCTATAATGCAAGCATGATATTCATCCTCTATTTATCAGACACGAGAGCACATTTATGAACACAGACCTTTCCGTTCTCATCACCGGCGCCTCATCGGGCATTGGCGCTACCTATGCTGAACGCTTCGCCCGTCGCGGCCACAACCTGGTGTTGGTCGCTCGTGACTGTGCGCGCCTGGAAACCTTAGCCACCCGCATGCGGCAAGAGCATGGCGTTACCGTCGATATTCTTCCCGCCGACCTCACCCAACCAGACGACCTCGCCGCCGTAGAAGCGCGACTACGCGATGACGATCGCATCGGGATTCTGGTAAACAATGCCGGTATGAGTCTCTCGGGGAGCTTTGTTGAGCAGACAACCGACGATATCGCAAAGCTGGTAACGCTCAACACAACAGCCTTGGTGCGTCTTGCCAGCGCAGAGCAACTGTCTGAAATAGGTTCCCTGATTGAGTCCGGCGCAATCAAACCGATCATTGATCGGGTATTTCCATTTGATGCAACAGCGGACGCACTGGCTTACGTCGAAACCGGGAGAGCAAAAGGGAAAGTTATCATCAGCATGAAATAGCGTTGCTGTCTCGCTTCGCGAGACTAGAACCTGAACGCAGCTTCTCACCTGCACGACAGGTGCAAATAAACATTCAGCAATTGAGATTTATAAAAAGGGTATCTAGAAGATGGTGGGTCGTGCAGGATTCGAACCTGCGACCAATTGATTAAAAGTCAACTGCTCTACCGACTGAGCTAACGACCCGCTGTACGCTATGGCAATGTATCGCGGTGACAACAACTTCAATTTCAACGTCGTAAATGGTGGGTCGTGCAGGATTCGAACCTGCGACCAATTGATTAAAAGTCAACTGCTCTACCGACTGAGCTAACGACCCGCTGTACGCTATGGCAATGTATCGCGGTGACAACAACTTCAATTTCAACGTCGTAGATGGTGGGTCGTGCAGGATTCGAACCTGCGACCAATTGATTAAAAGTCAACTGCTCTACCGACTGAGCTAACGACCCATCATGGTGCTACCTTGGCGTTTTCACCTTGCCTTGGCAACGGCGGCATATATTACTAACTTATCCGCTCAGTGCAACCTATTTTCCTGAAAAACGGTTCAACTGCTTAATCATCAAACGACAAAGCACAAAAATCGCTCATAGCGCGCAATTTTTGTGCCTGAAAAGGGGGTTAAAGCCCAGTCAGCCGTTTTTGTGCCTGCTTGGCACTTTCGGTGTTGGGATACTGCTTGATGACCTGCTGGTAGACAGCCTTCGCTTTATCCGTCTGCCCCTTTTCCTGCATGATCACCCCAACCTTGAGTAAGGCTTCAGAACTTTTGGGGGATTTCGGGTAATTCTTGACCACGTTCGCAAAATAGTAAGCGGCGTCGTCTTTCTTACCTTTGTTGTAGTTCAACTGACCCAGCCAATAGTTGGCATTCGGCTGGTAGGTTGAATCAGGATATTTTTTGACAAATGCCTGAAAAGCGGCAATTGCTTGATCGTACTGCTTTTTCTCTAGCACCAATGCCGCCGCAGCGTTGTAGTCACTGTTGGCGTCACCGGTACTCGCTGGCGCAACAGCCGCGCCCGCACCATTGCTGGCGGGGCTAGCGGTGGATGCACCCGTATCGGTTGCTGGCGCAGAAGACGCCGACGGCGTTGACGACGAGGAGCCCATACTATCCATTTGCTGATAGATTTGCTTCTGGCGTTCAACAACCTGATTCAACTGGTACTGATTTTCCTGAATCTGCCCGCGTAAACTGTCAATATCGCGCTGCGTATCAGAAAGCTGCTGCTGAAGTTGAGTTAATAGCTGGCTATGAGCGTTAGAAATACGCTCCATTTGGGTGACTCGGTCTTCCACCGAGCCAGAGCCGACATTACTGATTGGCGCTTGGGCAGTAGCGGCCCAAGGGACCGCTACGCCAACCAATAACGACAGACCCACGAGATGACGTCTGAAGTTACTGTTCATGCAATGCTCTTAGTATACCAGGACCGCACGACGGTTTTTGGACCATGCAGCTTCGTCATGACCCAGAACCGCAGGTTTCTCTTTACCGTAAGACACGATAGAGATCTGATCGGAAGAAACACCTTTGCCTTGCAGGTACATTTGAACAGCGCTCGCACGGCGTTCACCCAGGGCGATGTTGTATTCCGGCGTACCGCGTTCATCCGCATGACCTTCGATAGTCACTTTGTAGGACGGGTTGCTGCGCAGGAAGGAAGCGTGCGCATCCAGCATCTGAGCGAAGTCAGAACGGATATCGTACTTGTCCAGATCGAAGTATACGATGTTGTTGCGTTGCAGTTCTTGCATTTGCAGGCGAGCCTGCTCAGAAGAAGACATATTGCCGTTTTCATAACCGCTGCCTGCAGTGCCAACGGTAGACTGGTCATTGCCGTCTTTCTTGTGTGAACTACATGCGGCGATAGCCAGCACCGGCAGAGCCAACATCAGGCCTTTCAGTACTTTATTGAATTGCATCTCTTATGTCCTTTGAAAAAATTATTTATGTTTATAAATACGGCGACCAGGCAGGGAATTTAACCTGTCCATCAGTTGCCGGAAGACGCGCTTTGAAACGTCCGTCAGTAGACACCAGTTGCAGCACTGAGCCCAGCCCTTGTTTAGAGCTGTAAATTACCATCGTGCCGTTCGGTGCGATACTCGGCGTTTCGTCCAGATAGGTGCCCGTAATGACTTGAACGGCCCCCGTCACCAGATCTTGTGTAGCAATATGCTGAGCGCCACCGTTGGAGCTCACCATCACTAGCATTTTTCCATCGTCACTGACTTCTGAGTCCTGATTCTGCGACCCTTCCCAGGTGATACGCTGCGGGGCTCCGCCATTGACGTTAATTTTGTAGACTTGTGGACGTCCAGCCTGATCCGAAGTATATGCCAAAGTCTGGCTATCGGGGAACCAGGTTGGCTCAGTATTGTTGCTGCGACCATCCGTCACTTGACGGATCTGACCGGAACCAATGTCCATAACATACAAGTTCAGGCTACCGCTTTTGGAAAGCGCAAAGGCCAGTTTGCTGCCATCCGGGGAAAACGCCGGCGCACCGTTGTGACGCGGGAAGGACGCTACCTGACGGATCGCACCATTGGCCAACGTCTGAATCACCAGCGCAGAACGACCGCTTTCAAAGGTGACATATGCCACTTTGCTGCCATCCGGCGACCAGGCCGGTGACATTAGCGGTTCTGGAGAACGGTGCACCACAAACTGGTTGTAGCCATCGTAGTCAGAGACGCGCAGTTCATAAGGGAACTGACCGCCGTTGGTCTGCACCACATAAGCGATACGGGTACGGAAGGCACCTTTGATACCGGTTAATTTCTGGAACACTTCATCACTGGCGGTATGCGCGGCATAACGCAGCCACTGTTTGGTGACCTTGAACTGGTTTTGCGCCAATACGCTGCCCGGATTACCCGAAGTATCAACCAGTTGGTAAGAGATCACGTAGCTACCGTCTGCACCGGGCTGAACCTGACCCACGATGACAGAGTCAATCCCCAGCGCCGTCCAGGCAGCCGGCGTGACTTCCGAGGCAGAACCCGGTTGCTGCGGCATACGGCTGGGATCGATCGGATTGAATTTACCGCTGTTGCGCAAATCCGCACCAACGATACCACCAATATCTTCCGGCGCTGCGCCACCGCCAGCCCACTTGAACGGAACCACAGCGATAGGGCGTGCCGAGTCAACCCCTTGGGTAATCTCGATACGCACTTCGGCGTGCAGTGCTGTGACCCACAGCATTAAAAAACCTAGTGCAACTTTACATGCCTGCTTCATTTCATCTCCCTTATCCAGAGGTATCGCCTCGGATAAATTAGCAGAATTTTAACAAACCGGTATCACCAAAACACAATACCCATGGGTGGTGCTATCATCCTTGTCCTAAAGGTGCTGTGCGGCACCGTTAGGCTCGTACTGCACGCCACGATTATTGCGGTTTGAAATCAATCGGTGCGTTTTTGAAAGCTTCATACACATCTGTACTTGGTGGCTTCGGTATTCTTGCCTGCTTCGCAGCGGCAATCGCCGCCTGACACAGTGCCGGATCGCCACTTTCCGCTTCAACGGAAACTAACAGACCGTCCGGTGCCAGTTTGATGCGCAATGTACAGGTTTTCCCCCGATAAAGCTGCCAGTCATAGAATTTACTCTGGATCGCCGCGCGCACCTGGCCGCCATAACTGTCCAGAGCGGCACCTGAAGCACCGCTCTTTTTCGCCGCACCAGCACCGGCTGGCGCACCGCCACCTGATTTAGGCGCGTTTTTCGACGACGCCAAACCACCGAGCAGATCGTCAACGGAATCAGACTGTGCAGCGGCTTCCGCGGCGGCTTTTTTATCCGCCGCTGCCTTGGCTTTTGCGTCTGCGGCGGCTTTGGCTTTGGCATCAGCAGCCGCTTTCGCTTTCGCATCGGCTTCCGCTTTCGCCTTGGCGTCTGCTTCCGCCTTCGCTTCTGCGGCCTTCGCTTTAGCATCGGCTTCCGCTTTCGCCTTGGCCTCCGCATCCGCTTTGGCTTTCGCATCAGCGACCGCTTTGGCCTTCGCTTCGTCTTCCGCCTGCTTTTTCGCAGCAGCAGCGGCGGCGGCCTGTTTCTTCACTTCTTCTTCAGCTTTTTTCTTCGCGTCAGCAGCAGCTTTGGCTTGTTGTTCAGCTTCGGCTTTCGCTTTCGCGGCAGCGGCTTCCGCCTGCTGTTGCTGTTCTTTGGCCTTAGCGGCAGCGGCTTCCGCCTGCTTACGCTGTTCGGCCTGCTCTTGCGCCTGCTGCTTAGCGTTTTCTTGCGCTTGAAGACGTTCTTTCTCAAGCTCTTTTAAACGCTGTTGCTCAGCAGCCTGCTTTTGCTGCAACTCTTCAGCCTGCTGTTCAGCCTGCTTTTTACGCAACTGTTCCGCGCGTTTTGCATCACTCTGTTGCTGCTGCTGGCGGTTGTACTGTTCAACGACGGCATTGGGATCAACCATTACCGCATCGATTGCCGAGCCGCCACCGCCGCCGCCACTGGCATCCATAGAGGAGTGGAATGAGCTCCACACCAGCAAAGCAATCAGTATGATGTGCAAAACGGCCGAGACAATAATGGCGCGTTTCAACTTATCAGGTTTTTCGGTGGCCTTTAGCACAAGCGGTTCCCAAATACTGTGTTGCCGTAATAAACGATTGCCAGAAAAAACATCACGCTTTGACTGCAACGCATTGATTATATAGGCTGAGTCATCAGACCTACTGATTTGACCCCAGCCTGGCGCAGCAAGTTCAGCGCTTTGATGATCTCATCATAAGGCACGTCTTTCGCCCCCCCGATCAGAAACACCGACTTGGGGTTTTCAGCCATACGCGCCTGGGCTTCTGCCACAATCTGCTCAGCGGGAAGTTGTTCCATCCGCTTTTGTTCAATCACCAGACTGTACTGACCGACGCCAGACACTTCGACAATCACCGGTGGATTATCGTTGCTGGAGACGGTTTTGGAATCTGTCGCATCAGGCAAATCCACTTCCACGCTCTGCGTGATGATAGGTGCCGTCGCCATGAAGATCAGCAACAACACCAGCAGCACGTCCAGCAATGGAACGATGTTAATTTCGGATTTTAGATCCCGGCGACCACGTGAACGAGCCATGCTGCCTCCTGATTACTTACTACTTTCAGTGAAGGCCTGACGATGCAGGATAGCGATGAACTCTTCCATGAAGTTGTCGTAGTTCTGCTCCAGTTTGTTCACACGCTGATTCAGGCGGTTATAAGCCATTACCGCCGGGATCGCCGCAAACAGACCAATCGCGGTCGCAATCAGTGCCTCGGCAATACCCGGAGCAACCATTTGCAACGTGGCCTGCTTAACTGCCCCCAACGCGATAAAGGCGTGCATGATCCCCCACACGGTACCAAACAGGCCGATATACGGGCTGATAGAGCCAACGGTTCCCAAAAACGGGATGTGGGTTTCCAGCATTTCTAATTCGCGGTTAAAGGAGATGCGCATCGCACGCGAAGCACCCTCTACCACCGCCTCTGGCGCATGGCTGTTAGCCCGATGCAAGCGGGCAAATTCTTTGAAGCCGGAATAGAAGATTTGCTCTGAACCTGCCAGCGAATCGCGGCGCGTCTGGCTTTCCTGATACAGTCGGGAGAGTTCAATGCCTGACCAGAATTTATCTTCAAAGGCTTCAGCTTCACGCGTGGCGTTGTTCAAAATACGCGTGCGTTGGATGATGATCGCCCAAGAGGCGATAGAAAAACCAATCAAAACCAGCATGATAAGTTTCACTAAAAGACTGGCTTTCAGGAACAAATCAAGGATATTCATGTCAGTCACTGCTTAAACTCCGCGACAATAGACTTAGGAAGCGCGATGGGCTTCATGTGATGTGGATCGATACAAGCGATCAATACGTCGGCCTGACTCAACAGATCGCCGTGAGAATTGAGAATACGCTGAGCAAACGTGAGAGAAGCACCGCGTATCACTGTGATTTCACTCTCTACGTTCAATAAATCATCCAGACGCGCCGGAGAAAAATACTCGACCGCCATACGGCGCACAGCGAAAGCCACATGCTCTTCCAGCAAGGCGCACTGATGAAAGCCGTGCTGGCGTAACATTTCTGTCCGCGCACGCTCATAGAAGGCGATATAACGGGCGTGATACACCACGCCACCGGCGTCTGTGTCTTCATAGTAGACACGCACAGGCCAACGAAACAACGTATTGCTCACTCTACATCCCGGTAATACAACGAAACACCGCTACTATACGCAAGAGAAATGAGGTTTGGAATGGGTTGCTTAGAGGGAAATAAAATAATTATGGGTTGCGGGCAACCCATAACTAAACGGAATAGAACGTAATACTAGCGAAAGAAGTAAATAAGCCCTGCGAGCAGGATCACAAAGGCAGGAAAAGGCGCAAAAATCACGCGCCACAGCAGGCGCTGTTGGCGGAACCCTACCCCGTAGATCACCCCGGTGCAAACGGCCCATACCAGCAACGGGCCTTGCCACACTTCCAGCGCGCTGGTGCGCGCCGCAAAGCGTGTTGGGTCCCACATCACACAGCCGGCCATCAGCAACGCCATGAGCAGGGCAAGAGCCCGTAACGGGCCCTTGTCCATCAGTTGGTAGAGTTTATCAACCAGACTGCTCATTGCGCGTTGTCTTCTGCCGCTTTCGCTTTAGTGGCTTCACTCTGCTCTAACGCCAGAGCGGTAATAATCCCCAGCGAGCAAGCAAGAAGCGTTCCGAGTATCCAGGCGAAATACCACATCATTAAGCTCCTTACTTAGTACAGAGAGTGGGTGTTCTGTTCAATATGCTCTTTAGTAATGCGACCGAACATTTTGTAGTAACACCATGCCGTGTAAGAGAGCACGATGGGTACAAAAATAATGGCGACGATCGTCATCACTTTCAGCGTGTACAAGCTGGAGGTGGCATCCCACATGGTCAGGCTCACGTTCGGTTGCGTGCTGGACGGCATCACAAACGGGAACATGGCAACCCCAGCGGTCAGAATAACGCAGGCGATAGTCAGCGAGCTGAACAGGAAAGCCAGACCGCCCTTGTCCGCACGCGCCATTGCGATGGTCAGCAGCGGCAGCACTACGCCCAGCAACGGGATAGCCCACAGCACCGGATGCGCCGTGAAGTTCGCTAACCAGGCACCGGCCTGATGCGCCACTTCTTTGTGCAGCGGGTTAGACTCAGCAGCCTTGTCCAATACGGAGGTAATGGTATAACCATCAATACCGTAGATCACCCACACACCCGCCAACGCAAAGGTCACCATCATCACCAACGCTGACAGTTGAGCCGCACCTTTTGAGCGAACATGCAGGTCGCCATTGGTACGCATCATCAGGTAGGTAGCGCCTTGCGCCAAGATCATGGTCAGGCTGACAATGCCTGCCAACAGGCCAAACGGGTTCAGCAGTTGGAAGAAGTTACCAGTATAGAACAAGCGTGCATTGGCATCGATATGGAACGGCACGCCCTGCAACAGGTTACCGAACGCCACACCGATCACCACTGGCGGCACAAAGCTACCAATGAAAATGCCCCAGTCCCACATGTTACGCCAGCGCGCATCTTCCAGCTTGGAGCGGTAGTCAAAACCGATCGGGCGGAAGAACAACGATGCCAGCACCAGAATCATCGCGATATAGAAACCGGAAAACGCTGCGGCATACACCATCGGCCAGGCAGCAAACAGCGCCCCGCCCGCGGTGATCAGCCACACCTGGTTACCGTCCCAGTGCGGAGCGATGCTGTTGATCATGATACGGCGTTCTACATCATTACGCCCCATCACGCGCACCAGCACACCGACACCCATGTCAAAGCCGTCAGTAATGGCGAAACCAATCATCAGCACGCCAATCAACAGCCACCAGATAAAACGTAATACTTCATATTCAAACATAGTGGACTCCTGTTTACCGTGCGTCCTGAGCCAGCGTCAACGGCTGTTCAAAGTGGTAACGCCCTGTTTTCAGGCTGCTTGGGCCGAGGCGCGCGAATTTGAACATCAGATACATTTCGGCGACCAGGAACAGGGTGTACAAACCGCAAATCAAGCCCATCGATAGCAGAATGTCACCCGCCGTCAGCGAAGAGTTCGCCACTGCCGTCGGCAACACTTCACCGATAGCCCACGGTTGACGACCGTATTCGGCAACAAACCACCCGGCTTCAACCGCAATCCACGGTAACGGAATACCGAACAAGGCAGCACGTAACAGCAGCTTGTTTTTACCGATACGGTTTCTGATCACGCTCCAGAACGACAGGCCGATAATCAGCAGCATCAGCACGCCACAGGCCACCATGATACGGAACGAGAAGTAGAGCGGCGCAACGCGAGGAATGGAGTCCTTAGTCGCCTGCTGAATTTGTGCTTCAGTCGCATTAGCAACGTCTGCGGTGTAACGTTTGAGCAGCATGCCGTAACCCAAATCCTGTTTGGACCGGTTAAAGGCTTCACGCACGGCCGGATCGGTATTACCCGCGCGCAGTTGCTCCAACAACTCATACGCTTTCATGCCGTTACGAATACGCACCTGATGACCATCCATCAGTTCACGCAGCCCCAGCACCACGCCGTCCGTCGAACGCGTGGCGATAAGCCCCAGCATAAACGGAATGCGCACCGCGAACTGGTTCTCCATTTTCTCCTGATTGGGAAGGGCGAACAGCGTAAAGCTGGCGGGTGCCGGTTGAGTTTCCCACTCGGCTTCAATCGCGGCCAATTTGGTTTTTTGTACGTCACCCATTTCATAGCCGGATTCATCACCCAGTACGATAACCGACAGCACAGCAGCAGTGCCGAAGCTGGCAGCAATGGCGAATGAACGTTTAGCAAAGGCCAAATCACGGCCCTTAAGCAGATAGTAAGCACTGATACCCAGAATGAACATGGCACCGGTGGTGTAACCTGCGGCAACGGTATGAACGAACTTCACCTGCGCAACCGGGTTCAGTACCAGTTGTGAGAAGCTCACCATTTCCATACGCATGGTTTCGAAATTGAATTCAGAAGCGATGGGGTTTTGCATCCAGCCGTTCGCCACCAGAATCCACAGCGCGGAGAAGTTAGACCCCAACGCCACCAACCAGGTCACGGCCATGTGTTGCACTTTGCCCAGACGATCCCAGCCAAAGAAGAACAAGCCAACAAACGTTGATTCGAGGAAGAACGCCATCAAGCCTTCAATCGCCAGCGGCGCGCCGAAAATGTCCCCGACATAGTGAGAGAAATAAGACCAGTTAGTACCGAACTGGAACTCCATAGTCAGCCCGGTGGCCACGCCCAGCGCAAAGTTGATACCAAACAATTTGCCCCAGAACTTGGTCATATCCTTGTAGATTTGTTTGCCCGTTAACACATAGACCGTTTCCATGATCGCCAACAAAAACGCCATCCCCAGCGTTAATGGTACGAAAAGGAAATGGTACATTGCGGTTAAGGCAAACTGTAAACGTGACAGTTCGACTATATCAAACATCTTGACTCCTTGCTCCTCGCAGGAAGGTTTTAGCTTGTCAATGCAAACAAGCCGCTAAACACCCAAAAAGAACACAACAGAAAATTGCTTCAGAACCGGCTTTTATAAACAGCGAGAGTTCACCGTTAACCCAATAACACGCCAAAGAAAACACGTTAAGAATAGCTAAGAACGCTACCACAAATAGGGTAGCGGCTATATTACGCCTGTAATCCCCTACAATAAATAGGTTTTTACGTGACACAGATTGTGTTTTTGGTTTCAAATCAACTTTCCTTCTCCGGCGCACCTTAGACGAAAATTGATATGGCGCAATTTAAACGTATTTCTCTATTTATAGCCAGCTTAAGATTTTGATCTGACGCAAATAGTACATCCAATGTTAATTTCTGGTTTGCTAAGGTTTCGTCATACGATTAGTTGTTAACTAAATGTAGAAATAAAAACAACGACAGCATCAATTAGCAAACCAATTGTTGACTTACTCGCACAGATTTAATTTAAGGCACTATCAAGCGTAGATGATTTAATCATAACCACAGCGTTTAAATTGTTAATTTAATGTTGCCACGGTTAATATATTGAGTGGTGAGTTAATAACGGTTCTTAATTATTTTTTGTTTTCATCTTTTATTACTGTACTGACAATAAAAAAGGGCCATCCAAAGATGGCCCCTGTTGCTCACCGCGCAATAATAAAGAAACTAGCGCGCCAACACAGCTTTCAGCGCATCGCCGATATCCGCAAGACTGCGCACCGTTTTCACGCCAGCGGCTTCCAGCGCTGCGAATTTGTCATCCGCCGTGCCTTTCCCCCCGGCAATGATGGCACCGGCATGGCCCATACGCTTGCCCTTCGGTGCCGTCACACCAGCGATGTACCCTACCACTGGTTTGGTGACATGCGCTTTAATATAGGCGGCCGCTTCCTCTTCCGCTGTACCACCGATTTCACCGATCATTACGATGGCCTCGGTTTGCGAATCCTGTTCGAACAGCGCCAGAATATCGATAAAGTTAGAACCCGGAATCGGGTCACCGCCGATCCCCACACAGCTTGACTGACCCAATCCGATGTCAGTGGTCTGTTTCACCGCTTCGTAGGTCAGCGTTCCTGAGCGAGAAACGATTCCCACCTTGCCCGGTTTGTGAATATGGCCGGGCATAATACCAATTTTGCACTCACCGGGGGTGATAACGCCGGGGCAGTTAGGGCCAATCATCCGCACGCCGCTTTGTTCCAGCTTCGCTTTCACGACCAGCATATCCAGCGTTGGGATACCTTCTGTGATACAAATGACCAGCTCAATGCCCGCATCAATAGCTTCCAGAATAGAGTCTTTGCAAAATGGTGCCGGGACGTAAATCACTGAAGCCGTCGCACCAGTCGCGTCCACCGCTTCGCGCACGGTATTGAACACAGGTAAACCCAAATGTTCTGTGCCGCCTTTACCGGGCGTTACACCGCCCACGAGCTTAGTACCGTAAGCGAGTGCTTGCTCAGAGTGGAAGGTGCCTTGGCTGCCGGTAAATCCCTGGCAAATGACTTTAGTGTGTTTATCAATCAGAATAGACATTATTTACCCTCCGCTGCCTTCACAACCTGCTGAGCTGCATCTGTCAAACTGGTGGCGGCGATAATATTCAAGCCGCTGTCAGCCAGTTTCTTGGCACCCAGTTCCGCATTGTTTCCTTCCAGGCGCACCACCACAGGTACGTTAACGCCCACTTCGGCTACCGCACCGATGATGCCGTCAGCAATCAGGTCACAGCGCACGATACCGCCAAAGATATTGACCAGTACCGCTTTCACGTTATCGTCGGAGAGAATAATTTTAAAGGCTTCGGTCACACGCTCTTTGGTTGCGCCACCGCCCACATCCAGGAAGTTGGCCGGCGCGCCACCGTGCAGCTTGACGATGTCCATGGTACCCATGGCAAGACCTGCACCGTTCACCATACAACCAATATTGCCATCGAGCGCCACATAGTTCAGTTCCCACTGTGCGGCATGCGCCTCACGGGAATCTTCCTGGCTCGGATCGCGCATTTCGCGCAGTTCCGGCTGACGGAACAGCGCATTGCCATCAGCACTAAGTTTGCCGTCCAGACAGACCAGATCGCCCTGCTTGGTGATCACCAGCGGGTTAATCTCCACCAGTGCCAGATCGCGTTCCAGGAACAGCGTTGCCAATCCCATGAAAATCTTGGTGAACTGCGCCACTTGCTTGCCGCTCAGCCCCAGTTTAAAGGCCAATTCACGCCCCTGATAAGGCTGCGGGCCAGTCAGCGGGTCGAGCGCGGCTTTATGAATCAGTTCCGGCGTCTCTTCCGCCACTTTTTCAATTTCCACCCCGCCTTCGGTCGAGGCCATAAACACCACACGACGCGTAGCGCGATCAACGACGGCACCGAGGTAGAGTTCTTGATCGATGTCGGTTGCGGCTTCCACCAGAATCTGATGCACAGGCTGGCCTTGCGCATCTGTTTGGTAAGTAACCAAACGTTTGCCCAGCCAATTTTCCGCAAACGCGCGAATATCTTCTTTGCTGCTCACCACTTTTACGCCGCCCGCTTTACCACGGCCACCCGCATGCACCTGGCATTTCACCACCCACGGACCGGCACCAATTTTCGAGGCGGCCTCTTCTGCTTCGCGCGGCGTGGTGCAGGCATAACCGGTCGGCGCCGGCAGGCCATATCGAGCAAAGAGCTGTTTTGCCTGATATTCATGTAAATTCATGATGTTCTATCCATCTCGGTTTGAAGATAAGTCGCATGACTTTCTTGATATTATTGGATAACGCCGCCTAAGGCGGCTGCATAGCACAATGTAAACCAATACCTTTCCCGTATGACCGCCGCTCGGCAGGCGGCGGCGGTCTACGCCATCACGCGCTATACATCCAGCAGCAGGCGTGTTGGATCTTCCAGCATCTCTTTTACCGTGACCAAAAAGCCCACGGATTCACGACCATCAATCAACCGGTGATCGTAAGAAAGCGCCAGATACATCATTGGCAGAATCACCACCTGCCCCTCCACGGCCATCGGTCTGTCTTTGATGGCATGCATGCCCAAAATCGCACTCTGTGGCGGGTTAATGATAGGGGTGGACATCAGGGAGCCGAACACGCCACCGTTGGTAATGGTAAAATTACCGCCGGTCAGTTCTTCTACCGTCAGCTTGCCGTCGCGCCCTTTCACCGCGAGATCTTTGATTTTCTTCTCAATGTCAGCCATACCCAGCGCATCGACATCGCGCAGCACTGGCGTAACCAGACCGCGCGGCGTGGAGACCGCGATACTGACATCGAAATAGTTGTGGTACACCACATCTTCGCCATCGATGGAGGCGTTCACCTCGGGGTAGCGTTTCAGCGCTTCCACCACGGCTTTGATGTAGAACGACATAAAGCCCAGACGCACGCCGTGGCGTTTTTCAAACGCTTCACCGTACTGCTGACGCAGGTCCATAATCGGCTTCATGTTGACTTCGTTAAAGGTCGTCAACATAGCGGTACTGTTTTTCGCTTCAAGCAGGCGTTCAGCAACGCGCTTACGCAGGCGCGTCATTGGCACGCGTTTTTCGCTGCGATGCGCCAGCGCCGGTGCTGCTTCTGCGGCTTTCTCCGCTTTTTTGTCACTGCCATTGGCAGCCTGCAACGCCAGATGTTTTTCAACATCTTCACGCGTGATACGGCCACCGACGCCACTGCCTTTGATCGCAGCCGCATCCAGACCGTGCTCACCAATCAGGCGACGAATCGCCGGGCTGAGCGCGTCGCTGCTCTCTTCCGTCAACCCTGCAGTATGACGCTGGGCTGGCGTAGACTCTTTGCTCTGCGCTTTTTCGCTGGTTTGCTTGCCGGAGCTGTCGCCACGGCGCAGACGCCCAAGAATTTGGCGCGATATCACCGTCGCGCCTTCACTTTCCAGCACGGCATCCAGCACGCCCGCTTCGGGTGCAGGCACTTCAAGCACCACTTTATCCGTTTCAATTTCGACCAGCACTTCATCACGCTGGACGCTGTCACCCGGCTTTTTGTGCCAGGTCGCCACGGAAGCATCCGCTACCGATTCGGGAAGGTCAGGGACAAGAATATCTACGCTACTCATTATCTATCCTTTTATTTAATCAACGTTCAGCGCGTCGTTAACCAGATCTTGCTGTTGTTTCTGATGCACAGACATATAACCGACCGCCGGAGAGGCGGAGGCCGGGCGTCCGGCGTAACGCAAAGACGCCCCAAAGGGAATCACTTCGCGGAAATGGTGCTGGCTGCAATACCATGCTCCCTGATTGAGCGGCTCTTCCTGACACCAGACAAAATCATGCACGTGTGCAAACGGCGCTAACGCTGCCTGTACCGCCTGTAGCGGGAACGGGTAGAGTTGCTCGATGCGCACAATCGCCACATTGTCCTGCTCATTCTTACGACGCTGTTCCAATAAATCATAGTAGACCTTGCCAGAACAGAGCACGACGCGCTTCACTCCTTGCGGATCAAGTTCGTCAATTTCACCGATAGCCGGTTGGAACGCGCCGTTTGCCAGCTCTTCCAGCGAAGAGATCGCCAGAGGATGGCGCAACAGCGATTTCGGTGACATCACCACCAGCGGACGACGCATACCGCGCAGCGCCTGGCGACGCAACATATGGTAAACCTGCGCCGGCGTCGACGGAATGCACACCTGCATGTTTTGCTCAGCGCACAGTTGCAGATAACGTTCGAGACGCGCGGAGGAGTGCTCAGGACCTTGGCCTTCATAGCCATGCGGCAGCAGCATCACCAGGCCGCACATGCGTCCCCACTTCTGCTCACCAGAGCTGATGAACTGATCGATCACCACTTGAGCACCGTTGGCGAAATCACCGAACTGCGCTTCCCAGATGGTCAACGTGCGCGGCTCTGCCGTGGCATAGCCGTATTCAAACGCCAGAATCGCCTCTTCGGACAATACTGAGTCCCAGACGTTAAAGGTGCCCTGCGCGTTATGCACGTGTTCCAGCGGCGTGTAGCTTGAGCCATTCTTTTGGTTATGCACCACAGCATGGCGATGGAAGAAAGTGCCACGACCGCTGTCTTCACCGGAGATACGGATAGGAATGCCATCATCAACCAGCGTGGCGTAGGCCAGGGTTTCCGCGCCGCCCCAGTCGAAGGGCTTGTTACCCAGCGCCATTTCGGCACGATCGGCATACACCTTGACGACGCGCGGATGCATTTCAATGGCTTCCGGCACTTCACTGATGCGTTTTGCCAATTCTTGCAGGCGTTTCATCTCCACTTTGTGCGGATAAGGCTCATCCCACTCGTGGTTCAGGTAAGGCGTCCAGGTGAAGGATTGCATGTCCATTTCACGCCACTCTTCCACCACACATTCGCCGGCATCCAGTGCGTCGCGATACAGGTTAACCTGCTCGGTGGCATCCTCCAGCGTGATGTTTTTTTCCAGCTCCAGGCGATCGGCATACACCTTGCGCGGCGTCGGGTGTTTTTTAATCTTCTGGTACATCATCGGCTGCGTCGCACTTGGCTCATCCGCTTCGTTGTGACCATGGCGGCGATAGCAAATCAGATCGATAAACACATCGCGTTTGAATTCATTGCGGAAATCCAACGCCAGACGCGTCACATAAGCGACCGCTTCCGGATCGTCAGCGTTAACGTGGAAAATCGGTGCCTGCACCATCTTGCCAATGTCGGTACAATATTCTGTGGAACGAATATCCAGCGGGTTAGAGGTGGTAAAACCAATGCGGTTGTTGATCACGATACGCAGCGTACCGCCCACTTCATAGCCACGTACGGTGGACATGTTCAGCAGTTCCTGCACCACGCCCTGCCCGCTGATGGCGGCGTCGCCGTGAATGGTCACTGGCAATACGCGCGGACCGCTCTCACTGCTGAGACGATCGAGACGTGCACGCACGGAGCCGGTCACTACCGGGCTGACAATTTCAAGGTGCGAGGGGTTAAACGCCAGCGCCAGATGCACCAGACCGCCTTCGGTGGCGAATTCGGACGAAAAGCCCTGATGGTATTTCACATCACCGGTGCCGAGATGCTCTTTATGCTTACCGGCAAATTCATCGAACAAATCCTGCGGCTTTTTCCCCAACACGTTAACCAGTACGTTGAGGCGGCCACGGTGCGCCATGCCCAACACCACTTCGCGCGTGCCGTTGTTGCCCGCGTGGCGGATCATCTCTTTGAGCATCGGTACCAGCGCATCGCCACCTTCCAGCGAGAAGCGTTTCGCACCCGGGTATTTGGCACCCAAATAGCGCTCCAGCCCTTCCGCCGCCGTCAGCTCTTTCAGGAAGCGACGTTTCTCTTCCAAACTGAAAGCAGGCTGACCAGAAATGGATTCGATACGCTGCTGAATCCAGCGTTTCTCATCGGTGCTGGTGATATGCATGTACTCGGCACCGATAGAACCGCAGTAGGTGCGCTTCAGGGCATCATATAATTCACCGAGTTTCATGGTTTCTTTGCCGATGGCGAAAGAACCCACGTTATAAGAGTCCTGAAGGTCATCAGCCGTCAGGTTATGGTAAGCCAGATCCAGTTCGGCAACCGGCGCTTGCGGACGTAAATCGATCGGGTCCAGCTTGGCCTGCTGATGTCCACGGAAACGAAACGCGTTTATCAGCTGCAATACTTTGACCTGCTTGGCGTCAATGTCAGGATCGGTCACAGAGGGGCTAAAGCGCGAGGCATCTTTCGCCAGACGGCGGAAATAGTCGCGCGTTTTGGAGTGCAGTTGATCGGGTTTGACCCCCGCCGTAGGCAACTGCTGGAAGATAGACCGCCAGCTAAGATCGATAGAATCCGGATCGGTTAAAAAATCTTCATAGAGCTGTTCTATGTAGGACTGGTTCGCGCCCGCCAGATAGGAGGAATCCAGCCAGGCCTTCATTGCGCCGTTCTGCATTGTGATCCCTTAAGCTAATAAGCTTCAGTTTTCGCCGTGGTTAACATGTCCTGTGCCGTAAAAAAAACAGGCACCGTAAACGGTTCATCTCCCTGCCAGATACGCAGGGCCAGGGTGTCCTTCCCCTTTAAGGAACCTTTAAAAACCGGTTTGGCGCACAAGCCCGTTTTTAAAGGTTTCCTATCATCCCCCCGCAGCGGGCCGGGGGGATAATCATGTTACGTCTTACCACTGCACAATACGGCAGTTTTACCTCTGCGCCGCGCTGTAATTTCTCTGCGCGGCGGCGTTTACGTTGTTTCGCGCTGCGCCTTAGGCACCGCGTTGCAACAACATCGATTTGATGTGACCAATCGCCCGCGTTGGGTTGAGGCCTTTCGGACAGACATTAACGCAGTTCATGATGCTGTGGCAGCGGAATACGCTGAATGCATCATCCAGCGAATCCAGGCGTGGCTTGGTTTCCGTGTCACGACTGTCGATCAGGAAACGGTAAGCCGCCAGCAGCCCCGCCGGGCCCACAAATTTATCCGGGTTCCACCAGAACGACGGACAAGACGTGGAACAGCAGGCACACATGATGCACTCATATAATCCATCTAGCTTGGCACGCTGGTCCGGTGACTGCAAATGTTCACGTGCCGGTGGATTCTGCCCATTATTCAACAAGTAAGGCTTTATTTTCTCATATTGGGCATAGAACTGTCCCATGTCCACCACCAAATCACGGATCACTGGCAATCCCGGCAGCGGACGGATAACAATTTTACCTTTGGCCCGCTTCAGCACCGAGACTGGCGTAATGCAAGCCAGCCCATTCTTGCCGTTCATATTAAGGCCGTCAGAACCACACACCCCTTCACGGCAAGAACGGCGAAACGCCAGCGTAGGATCTTGCTCTTTGAGTTGGATCAGCGCGTCAAGCAGCATCATGTCGCGCCCTTCTTCCGCCTCCAGGGTATAATCCTGCATGTGCGGCGCGTCATCGACATCCGGGTTGTAGCGATAAATTGAAAATTCAAGTTTCATCGTGCCATCTCCGCGACATTAATAAGTACGTATTTTCGGCGGAAACGCCGGACGTAATTTAGGCTGCATGTTCACCTCACGGCGCGTCATGCTCTCGTGTTGCGGCAAATACAACGAATGACACAACCAGTTTTCATCATCGCGATCCGGGTAATCGAAGCGGCTATGTGCTCCGCGACTTTCAGTGCGGTAGTTGGCGGAGACAGCCGTGGCATAGGCCGTTTCCATCAGGTTATCCAACTCGAGACACTCAATGCGCTGGGTATTGAACTCCGTAGAGGTGTCATCGAGGCGCGCGTTTTTCAGACGCTCGCGAATCACCTTCAGCTCTTCCAACCCTTTCGCCATTGCATCCCCTTCACGGAACACCGAGAAGTTGTTCTGCATGCAGGATTGCAACGCCTTGCGGATTTCCACCGGATCTTCTCCGGTACGGTTATTGTTCCAGCGATTCAAGCGTTCCAGAGCGGCCTCAACATCGCTATCGCTGGCATCACGCAGTTCACCCTGCTCTTGCAATGATTCGTGTAAATGCATGCCCGCAGAGCGGCCAAATACCACCAAATCGAGCAGCGAGTTACCGCCTAAACGGTTAGCGCCGTGTACAGAAACGCAGGCAATTTCACCGACGGCAAACAGCCCAGGCACCACCACATCTTCGCCTTTTTCATTGACCGTCAGCGCCTGACCACTCACCTTGGTAGGAATACCTCCCATCATATAATGGCAGGTGGGAATGACCGGAATCGGTTCTTTCACTGGATCGACGTGCGCAAAGGTACGCGACAGCTCCAGAATGCCCGGCAGACGAGATTCCAGCACATCTTTACCCAGGTGATCGAGTTTCAGCTTGGCGTGCGGTCCCCACGGGCCATCGCAGCCGCGCCCTTCACGAATTTCAATCATGATGGAGCGCGCCACAACATCACGCCCCGCCAAATCTTTGGCGTTAGGCGCATAGCGCTCCATAAAACGTTCACCGTGCTTGTTGAGCAGATAACCCCCTTCGCCACGGCACCCTTCGGTCACCAGCACGCCCGCGCCCGCAATCCCGGTCGGGTGGAACTGCCACATTTCCATATCCTGCACCGGCACGCCTGCACGCAGCGCCATACCGACGCCGTCGCCGGTATTGATGTAGGCGTTGGTGGTGGATTGGTAGATGCGGCCTGCACCACCGGTTGCCAGTATCGTTGCACCCGCTTTGAAATAGACCACTTCGCCGGTTTCGATACAAATAGCGGTACAACCAACCACTGCACCATCCTGATTTTTCACCAGATCCAGCGCATACCATTCAGAAAAGATGGTGGTGTGGTTTTTCAGGTTTTGTTGATAGAGGGTATGCAGCAAGGCGTGTCCGGTGCGGTCTGCCGCCGCGGCGGTACGCGCCGCCTGCTCACCGCCGAAATTCTTCGATTGGCCGCCGAACGGACGCTGATAGATACGGCCATCATCCAGACGAGAAAAAGGCAGCCCCATGTGCTCCAGTTCCAGAATGGCTTCCGGGCCGGTTTTGCACATGTATTCGATGGCATCCTGATCGCCAATATAGTCCGACCCTTTTACGGTATCGTACATGTGCCATTCCCAGTTATCCTCATGGGTATTGCCCAGTGCTACCGTAATACCGCCTTGAGCAGACACAGTGTGCGAGCGCGTCGGAAACACCTTGGACAACAACGCACAGGAAAGCCCCATTTGGGAGATTTGTAACGCAGCGCGCATACCTGCGCCGCCTGCGCCGACAACAACGGCATCAAATTGCCTAATTGGTAAATTCATCACGCACCCCACACCACAACGGTTCCATAAATAACGTACACCAGCAGAGCCACCACGATGGCGAGTTGCAATATCAAACGCAACGCCAGCGGCTTGATGTAGTCAGTCAGCACTTGCCACATCCCTATCCAGGCATGAACCAGGATGGCGAATAGCGTCAGCAGCGTGAACACTTTGGTAAGGGGCATCGCGAAGAAACCGCGCCAGACGGGATAGGTAATATCCCCCGCTGTCGCGATGAAACCCACGAGATAAATCACGTAGAGCACGATAACAATGGCAGAAGCGCGAATGAGCAGCCAATCGTGAACGCCATTACGTCCTAATGCAGAAGCATTGCTTACCATACGAGGACTCCAGCCAGTAGTGAAAGCACGACAGTAATGATAAAAGAGAGCCTTGCGGAACGATTTCCCGATGCGAGATCTTCTTCCAGAAAGCCAAAGTCCATCATCAGATGGCGTACTCCGCCAACGATGTGGTAGGCCAGCGCGGTGAGGATGCCCCACAGAATAAATTTAACAATCACGCTATCCAGAATGGCCGCGGCGTACAGAAACCCCTCTTCTGAAGCAAGAGAGTGCCCGAGCAGCCACAGCAGGATGCCGACGGCCACAAAGGTAATGACGCCAGAAACACGGTGAAGAATTGAGGCTATCGCAGTTACGGGAAACTGGATCGTTTGCAGATCCAGATTGACAGGTCTTTGTTTTTTCACGGATTTGCCCACACACCTTTATTATTTTTCGTTCCTCCGGACCTGTAACTAGGTCAGACAGCGCGAAGAATGCAGCCACATGCTTCCGGGTAATACGTTGGCCTTAACGTCAACATCCCATGTTAAACGGCACATGACTTATTCACGCTGGGTGCTCCTACTTCAGGGGGTTCCGGAGACCTGACGCGAGTATAAGTACTTCACAATCTTATTACAATTAGCCCACAAATTGTTTAGTGACATTTCAGCTAAACAGTGAGTTAGATCACTTATTTCACATTTTATATAAAATTAACCAACTCATTTGACATATATTAAACAATTAAATTACAAATAGGGCTGTAATCTGTAAGTCGCCCGTTAAAGAATTTAAGATAGGCTTTCCCAAGTGACATGACTTGTGTAACAGTGGAAAGTCGAATTCCACGTAGAAAGTCATGTTAATGACTAGAGTAGACTAGAATTTAGAGAATCGTTACTAACCAGAAGAACACGGTTTTCCTTTGATGGGGTGGTGTGCCCTGCCACTGCCCGATGCTGTACCCTGATAGGTGCAAATAATGAGACTTCGGCGTTTGACCGAGTTTCTCCATTAGGTGTACAGGCATAACGGTATTTCTTCGGTGATAAATTTTTAAAATTAAAGCGCTAAGGAGACTGTAAATGGCTGATAAGAAAGCGATACTTACCCTAAATGGTAAAGAGCCCATCGAGCTTGATGTGTTGTCCGGCACGCTTGGGCAAGATGAAATCGATATCCGTAGCCTCGGTTCCAAAGGCTTTTTTACCTTCGATCCGGGATTTACCTCCACGGCGTCTTGTGAATCTAAAATCACCTACATTGACGGTGACAAAGGCGTACTGCTGCATCGTGGCTTCCCTATCGACCAATTGGCGGAGAAATCCACTTATCTGGAAGTCTGCTACATTCTGCTGTTCGGTGAAGCCCCCACCGCCGAGCAGTTTGACACCTTCCAAACCACCGTAACCCGTCACACCATGATCCACGAACAGATTACGCGTCTGTTCCACGGTTTCCGTCGCGACTCTCACCCGATGGCGGTGTTGTGCGGCGTAACGGGTGCATTGGCGGCGTTCTACCACGATTCATTGGATATCAGCATTGAGCGTCACCGCGAAATCGCCGCGTATCGCCTGCTGTCCAAAATGCCGACCGTGGCGGCCATGTGTTACAAATATTCTCTCGGTCAGCCGTTCGTTTATCCGCGCAACGACTTGTCCTACGCCGGTAATTTCCTGCACATGATGTTTGCTACGCCGTGTGAAGAGTATGTGGTGAATCCAGTGCTGGAACGCGCTATGGACCGCATTCTGATTCTGCATGCCGATCATGAACAGAACGCGTCCACCTCGACGGTGCGTACCGCAGGTTCTTCTGGCGCAAACCCGTTTGCCTGTATCGCTGCGGGCATCGCGTCTCTGTGGGGACCGGCGCACGGCGGTGCCAACGAAGCCTGTCTGCGTATGCTGGAGGAGATCAACTCAGTTGAGCATATTCCTGAATTCGTCAGACGCGCCAAGGACAAGAACGACTCCTTCCGTCTGATGGGCTTCGGTCACCGGGTGTATAAAAACTATGACCCGCGTGCCACCGTGATGCGTGAAACCTGCCATGAAGTGCTTAAAGAGCTGGGCATGAAAGATGACCTGCTGGAAGTGGCCATGGAGCTGGAGCACATTGCGCTCAACGACCCCTACTTTATTGAGAAGAAACTCTACCCGAACGTGGATTTCTACTCAGGCATCATTCTGAAAGCGATGGGCATTCCGTCTTCGATGTTTACTGTAATCTTCGCGATGGCACGTACCGTCGGCTGGATTGCCCACTGGAACGAAATGCACGACGATGGCTTGAAAATCGCGCGTCCGCGTCAGCTATATACCGGCTACGACAAACGCGACTTCACCTCTTCGCTCAACCATCGCTAAGCATCATCAGTAAGGCAAACACATCAAAAAGCCGGGTTTTCCCGGCTTTTTTACGTCTCAATGTTGGCAATGTGGACACCAAAAAAACGGGCGCGACGAGAGCATGGTGCGCACGATGGGGTGCCCGCAGCGCTCGCACGGTTTACCTTCACGGTCAAAAACCTTGAAACGGAACAACGCACCGTGATGGTGGTTGTCATCCACCGTTCCTCGCGTGTGATAGGAAAGGCGCGGCAGTGATAATAATATGTCGCTCAGTGCGGTCAGTTGCCCCTCATCCAACGTCATCGCCGTGTGCTGCGGCGACAGTGCGGCTTGCCATAAAATTTCCGCGCGCAAATAGTTGCCCAGCCCGGCTAAAAAAGCCTGATCGAGCAACAAACCGCTCAAACGGCGACGGCAGAATCGCTGACTCAGCACTCTGGCTCGCACCTGTTCTGGGGTGACAGCGCTATCAAGCACATCAGGGCCAATGCGCTGCAAGAACGGGTGGGTGGCTAGCGCATCCGGCGTGAGCATGACAATATCCGAGGCGCTATACAGCAGAATTGCACGGTGTTGCGTTTCCAGACGAACGCGCAAATCGCGTTTAGTATCGGGCATTACGCCCGCGTCAACGATGCGCCACAGGCCATAAAGCTGGTTATGGGTATAAAGCACCCGGCCATTCGAAAAGTAGGTGAGCAGCGCTTTACCGCGCGTTTCCAACTTTTCAATTCTCTGCCCCGTAAGCTCCGTTTCATAAGGCTGTAATTCAGGAAACGCAAACCAAACCCCGGTTAACGGCTCCCCCACCACCGCCGCGGCTAACGCATCGGCGGCACGGCGGATCTCTGGCCCCTCAGGCATCCCTCTCTCCTTTCTTGTCGCGGAATTTTCCCCAGTTGCTAATGCGTCGTGCCGCCAGAAATAATCGCGTCTTGTCGCTGGGTCACCGCGACGGCAATCATGGCAACAAGCGCCTGAGTCACCATCGCGATCGGCATTGATGGCTCCCCGGGATGGCGCGCTGCCTGTTCCGGTGCATAGGGGATATGAACAAAACCACCGCTGGCGACACCGGGGCGCTGTGCCAGCGCGTGCAATAAGCCATACATCACATGGTTGCACACAAAGGTGCCTGCGGTGTGGGACACCGAGGCGGGAATACCCTGCGTGCGTAATGCATTAACTATCGATTTGATCGGCAAGGTGGAAAAATAGGCGTCTGGGCCGCCTGCAATCACGGGAGTATCAATCGGTTGTTGGCCGTGATTGTCAGGAATACGCGCATCATTGATATTGATGGCAACGCGTTCGATGGTGATCTCGGCGCGGCCTCCTGCTTGACCAACAGCAATCGTGCAATCGGGCTGATGCTCAGCCAGCGCGGCATCGAGCTGCTGCAAAGCCAGCTCGAACACACAGGCTAACTGGCAGGTCACCACCCGCGCGCCGGCAACCTCACGCCCTTGTAATACCTTTACCGCTTCCCAGGAAGGGTTAATGGCTTCTCCATCAAAGGGTTCAAACGCCGTCACCAATACGGTTTTCATGCTTGATATTCACTCATTTTGCTTGTGCGGCGTCATTACGCCGCCCTGACTTGAATCTGGTGTTCATTGAAACACTGACGCAATTTGCGCGCAAACAGCAGTGCATGATCGCCATCGCCGTGCAGACAAACCGTATCAGCCTCTACATCAACCCAGGTGCCATCACTAGCCCGCACCCTTCGCCGCTTAATCATCTCCAGCGTTTGCGCCAGTGCCAGCTCATCGCTTTTGATCAATGCAGCAGGTTGGTCGCGCGGCACCAGCGTGCCGTCCGGCAGGTAACCGCGATCGGCAAACACCTCCTGCCGTGTAGCCAAGCCCAGACGCTGTCCCGCGTGAATCAGTTCACTTCCCGCGAGCCCGACCAACCGCAACGTCGGATTCACCGATTTGACCGCACGTGCAATGGCATCGGCCAGCATGGGGTCGCGTGCAGCTTGGTTATACAGCATGCCGTGCGGTTTGACATGCGTCAGCCTGCCGCCTTCAACCGCCACAATCGCACTGAGCGCCCCCAGTTGATACACCACCTGTGCGAAGACGGTGTCTGCGGATACCGACATTGCTTTGCGGCCAAAGTTTTCCCGATCCAGAAAGCTGGGATGGGCACCCAGCGCCACGCCGTAGCGCATCCCCCAACGCACCGACTGGCGCATGGTTTGAGCATCCCCCGCATGGAACCCACAGGCAATATTGGCAGACGTGACTAACTGCAATAGCGCTTCATCATTGCTGCCGCCTTCGCCCAGGTCAGCATTTAAATCAATAATCATTGAGCCTCCACGCCAGTTGTTCCAGATAACGCCGCTGCGCCTCTGACGCACGTAAAGCGTCGTCCAGCGTGCAGGGAATGAAATGTATCGGTTCACCGAGCCGAATCTGCGCCAGATGGAATAAATCCGCGTCAATCACACAGGCAATGCGAGGGTAGCCCCCGGTGGTCTGCGCATCTGCCAGCAACAAGATCGGTTGACCACCGTGCGGCACCTGAATCACGCCCGGCAGTACGCCGTGAGAAAACAGCTCTCGCGGCGTTATGCGTGTCAATGCAGGTCCCTGTAACCGATATCCCATACGGTTACTCTGCGGACTTAATTGCCACCCCGTTCGCCAGAAGGTGTCGCGCGCCTCTTCACTGAATTCATGATATTCCGGCCCGGGGAGTACCCGCACCCGATTGCTGAACAGAATCTGCTTGATGCCCACAGGCTTGTGCGGCTTGCGGTAGGCGGCCTTTTTCAGTGGAATCGCATCGCCATCCTGAAGCGGGCGACCAAGATAGCCCCCAAACCCAGCTTTCAAATCGGTACTGAGTGACCCGAGCACCTCTGGCAGCCCCAGACCACCAGAAATAGCCAAATAGCTACGCATGCCCCGTCGCGGCATGCGTAGCCTGAGCGTTTGGCCTGCTTTCACGTGAAAGCGCCACCCGGTCCAGACCGGTTTTCCGTCAAGATCAGCGTGACTATCAGCGCCGGTCAACGCAATCCAACACGATGAGGTAAAGGTCGCGGCGAATTTTCCGAGCGTAATTTCCAGCCCGGCCTCAGACATCGCGTTGCCCACCAACAAATTGGCAATGTTTAACGCCGGCGTATCCAGCGCACCAGACTGGCTGATGCCCAGATGACGCAGATGATGACGCCCCGCATCCTGCACCGACGTATGCAGCCCGGCATGAATGACCTTTAGCATACTCCCTCCGGTTGCGGTACAAAGCGCACATTGTCACCGGGACGCAGCAACGTGGGTGGCTCCGCGCTCGGATCGAACAGCGCCGCCGACGTTCGGCCAATCAACTGCCACCCGCCGGGGGTTGCCAGCGGGTAAATGCCGGTTTGCCGACCACCAATGCCGACACTGCCAGCAGGCACACTCAGGCGCGGCTCTGCGCGCCGTGGCGTATGCAGCTGCTCTGGCAACCCCGCCAGATAAGGAAATCCCGGCTGAAACCCCAGAAAGTACACCACGTAATGCGCTGCTGCATGCGCCTCTACCACCTGGCGAGGAGAAAGTTGGCAATGATCCGCCACCTGCAACAAATCCGGGCCAGCATCACCGCCGTACACCACAGGGATGGCGATATCCCTCGCTTCAAGCGTTACCGATTCACTCTCCTCCCACCAGCGCTGCAAACGTTCGATAGCATCGCGTGCCGCCTGCTGCGGGTGGGTTAACACCACAGTCAGGTTATTCATTCCAGGGATCGCCGCCTCAACCGCTTCATGCTGTTGAAGACGTTCAGCCAGCCCCCAGATACGCTGTTGGCTTTGCAGTGACAGCGGCGGCTCCAATTCCAGCACCACGGCCCGCTCGCCCAATAAGTAGCACCGCGCTCGTTGCACGCTCTTCTCCCCATCGCGGTAGGGCATTGCTATGCCATGCCGCCTTGATACGCCCCTCGCCCGACACGCTCTGGCGATAAGGTTTCTTAATAGACAAGCAATAAAGATGCCACTTTTTTCCACTAAAATTTTTATATTATTTTTAAAAAACAGTGGGTTGATTAACACTAGGCGGGATTGGGGATATCAATAAAGGTCACATCAAGCCCATGATGCTGTGCCAACCACTCCCCCAGCGCCTTGATACCGCCACGCTCTGTCGCGTGATGGCCTGCCGCATAGAAATGCAGCCCCATCTCACGAGCGACATGAATCGTTTGTTCCGAGACTTCCCCGGTGATGAACGCCTGCACACCAAAACGCGCCGCTTGCTCAATAAAGCCTTGGCCACCGCCGGAGCACCAGGCCAACCGTGTTATCTGCGACGGTGCATTATCCCCACAATGCAGCACGGAACGCCCCAATCGCGTCTCCAGGCGCTCACGTAACGCCTCACCACTCACAGGCTGTGACAGTTCGCCATAAGGCAGCAATTGCTCAATCTCACCCAGCACGGTGATATCTAGCAGCGCCGCCAGGCACGCGTTATTGCCTAGCTCGGGGTGCGCGTCCAACGGCAAATGATAGCCATACAGGTTGATATCGTTCGCCAGCAAGGTTTTCAAGCGGCGCCGCTTCATGCCGGAGATCACCGGAGACTCGTTTTTCCAAAAATAGCCGTGGTGTACCAGCACGGCATCGGCCCGTTGAGCAACGGCCACATCCAGCAGTGCCTGCGAGGCGGTTACTCCGGTGATGATCCGTTGCACGTTTTCACGCCCTTCAACCTGCAACCCGTTAGGCGCATAATCCTGAAATGCGGTCACATTCAGTTGCTGATTGATCACTGTTTCCAATTCGCTGTTGCGCATAACGCTCCTTAATATGCCTGATTCTGGCTTTTTTCCTGCGACGCTTTCGCGGCTTCAAAGGCCTCCAACGTCATTTGTCTGGCTTGCTTATGATCGACCATCGGCATCGGATAATCCAACCTACGCCCTTCCCGCTGTGCCCAGCGATGCGGCTGGTGAATATCACGCTCTGGCACGTCGGCCAGTTCGGGCACCCAACGGCGGATAAACGTCCCTTGTGGATCGAAACGCTCCCCCTGCGTGGTGGGGTTAAAAATGCGAAAATAGGGTGCGGCGTCCGTACCGGTAGAGGCCGCCCACTGCCACCCACCATTGTTCGCGGCCAAATCACCGTCCAGCAACTGAGTCATAAAATACCGCTCCCCTGCCCGCCAGTCGATAAGCAAATCTTTTACCAGAAAGCTGGCGCAGATCATGCGTAGACGATTGTGCATCCAGCCGGTAGCGTTCAGTTGACGCATCGCGGCATCGACAATCGGAAAACCGGTTTTACCCTGCTGCCAGGCTGCCAGCGCTTTTTCATCTTGTCGCCATTGCACCTGCTGCGTCCACGCCACAAACGGGTGGTGTTTACACAAACGCGGCCAGGCCACCAGCAGATGGCGATAAAACTCACGCCACACCAACTCGCTCAACCAGGTAAATGCCCCACCGTCAGACTGCTCGAGCAGAGTGGGATGCTCTGCACGTAAGCGATTAAGGCACTGACGCGGGGAGAGGACGCCCAATGCCAGATAAGGCGAAAGCTGGCTGGTGCCTTGCTGTGCGGGAAAATCACGCTGTTGGTCATAATCCGCCACTGTGGATTGGCAAAACTGGCGTAATCGTACCAACGCAGCCTGTTCGCCTGCCGGAAACAGCGCCTCATCAACCGCCTGCTGAGGGTAATCGAAGGGGGCCAACGCAGCCAATGTCCCTACCTCTCCATTGGCGCGCGTTTTCGGCGCAGGGAAACAGGTCAGCGCCCTCTCCAGCAAACGCTGTATAAACGCTTTGCGAAACGGCGTAAAGACTTTGTACATCTCCTGTTTTCCCGTCACCAGACTGCCTGGCGCTAACAGTACGCTGTCATCAAACCCCTGACACACCACCTGACCGTGCAATTTGGCTTCCAGCGCGCGATCCCGCTCACGTTCATTGATTTCGTACTGGTAATGATAAAACAGGTGCGAAACATGCTGCTTTTTGCAAAACGCGTCAACCGCATTAACTGCCTGAGAGAAGTCGTCACACTGCTGATAAAACAGGGGAATGCCTTTAGTTGCCAACGACTGCTGTAATGCCTGGAGATTGCGTAGCAGAAACGTCGCCTGTCGCGGTGCCATGCCGTGCGCCTGCCATTGGCCTGGCGTAGCAATATAGAGCGCAATGACCTTCGCATCGGCGTTCTGACAGGCCGCATGCAGCGCGGAGTGATCGGTGATCCGTAAATCATGGCGAAACCAGACCAGATGCGTGGTCATCATTGCTCCTTACTGAAAAACATTAATGTCCATAGCGTAAACGCAACGCTTCGGGATAGGGGTCAAAGTAACGCTGCTGCGCCAGGTAATCATCAGGGTATTCGGTCATGTAATGACGCAATAGCGTCATCGGTGCCAGTAGCGGTTGCATACCTTGCCGATAGCGATCGATGAGATTGGCCAACTCCTGACGCTGCTGAGAGGTAAGGTGGGGACGAAAATAACCCTGAACGTGCATCAATACATTCGTATGATTACGACGCGATGCCGGGTGCGATAACAAGCGCATAAAACGCAACCGGTATTCCGTAGCAAAAGCTTCCAGAGATGGCCATTGCGCCATGCCTGCAACAAAAGGCCCCAACTCTCGATATTCAGGCTGTGAGTGCGCCAGTAACAACAGCTTGTAGCGACTATGGAACGCCATCAGTGCACCACGCGAAAGCCCCTGCTGCCAGAGCTGCTGCAATTCATGCAAGGCATACACCCGGGCAATAAAGTTTTCTCGCAGCACCGGATCGCTCAAGCGGCCATTCTCCTCTAACGGCAACCACGGCATGTGCCGTTTCAACGCCTGCGCAAACAGCCCTTCTCCACTTTTTCGGGCATTTTTC
Source organism: Candidatus Symbiopectobacterium sp. NZEC135 (assembly GCF_025962695.1). NCBI lineage: Bacteria > Pseudomonadati > Pseudomonadota > Gammaproteobacteria > Enterobacterales > Enterobacteriaceae > Symbiopectobacterium > Candidatus Symbiopectobacterium sp. NZEC135. The sequence goes on from NZ_JAGFPF010000004.1 coordinate 76,635, forward strand.
CCCTGACTGTCATACACCTTTACGCGTTCCATTCCGCAACTGGGGGATTTGGCACACAGGATAAAACCACACAGCTCGCTTAACGCGGCTATTTTTTGCTCGGAAAACGCGAGCATCTCATCGGTAACATCGAGGCCAGAACCGTTGCTGGCACAGAGCCTAACACCTTGCTGACCCGCGTTGACCAGTCGCAACGCGGGGCGCGGCACCGGTAATCCAACCGCCATTTCGGGGCATACGGGCTGAAAATGGCAATATGGGGCTAATTGATCAGCAGCAAAATCAAAGCGCTTATGCCCCCCGTCAAACCGCACTGTCGCACCGAGTAAACATGCACTTATTCCAACAGGAATAGGAGCTGACATCATAAACGCTCTCCCGTTCGTCAACATTCCCTCAGCATAGCGGATTTCAAGCGGTTACGGAGCACAACGACGAAGATCGAGCGAAAACAAAAACCAAGGCGTATCAGGGGGAAAAGCAAGGGGAATAAAAAGATAGAGCTACTGTCCGAGGGGATTTTGAGGCCAGTAGCGCACAATAAGATTTTTTACTTAAACGCAGTGCCGCTTAGAAAAAATCACCGGCTGCCGCTTCAGATTGCGCCATCCAGACCGGCTGATCGCTGGTTTTCAACCAAACACGGTGCAAATAGCTGTAAAAGCGGGCGCGATCGCTACGAAACAGCATCACAGGCAACGCCAGTGAACCGAAAGCAACAACAGCAACGCGACGCAGGAGAACGCGATACAAGGGATAAGCAGTATAAATCGACATAGCGATCCTCCTTCATCAGTGAGCAGTCACTGCAACGACCTTGCTCACAAAATCAACATAACGATGAATAACTGCTCAAAATAGTACCGCTTTTGCTGAAACTTTACTACTCATCGGACCAGAAAAAGATCGTGTTTTCGTCATTTTTCCCGAACATTCTGTTATTGGGTTACAAAATGGTTAATGAATTACATTTGATGTATAAATCAATGTTGCGTTTATTGGCTTTTAATCCACGCCTGCTGCCCTGCCCTCTTTCTATCATCCGAAAGGCTTTTGTCGCTAACGCGCAGAAAGATATGATAGCGTCATCACGTATCACTTAACGTCGTGCAAACGGCTTAGCGCCAGCAGCAACGAGACAGAAGGAGTAGATGCCCTGCTATCCGCCAGCGTTTTGATCATCGAAGATGAAAAAGAGATCCAGCGCTTTGTACGCAGCGCGCTGGAAAGCGAAGGGCTGCGCGTTTTTGATGCACAGACCTTGCAACGTGGTCTGCTGGAAACCGCTACCCGTAAGCCCGATCTGGTGATTCTCGACCTCGGATTGCCTGATGGTGATGGCACCCTTTACCTCCGCGACGTTCGCCAGTGGAGCAGCGTGCCGATTATTGTGCTGTCCGCGCGCAGTGATGAACGGGATAAAATCGACGCGTTGGATGCAGGTGCTGACGATTATCTCGCCAAGCCGTTCGGGATTGGCGAGTTACTGGCCCGCGTACGCGTTGCGTTGCGCCGCCACAGCGCCAATGCAATGGAAAGCCCAGTGGTGACATTCGGCAGCGTTACCGTTGATCTCAGCCAGCGTTTGGTCAGCCGAGACGGCGAAACACTGCATCTGACACCGACGGAATTCAAACTGTTGGCGCTGCTGCTGGCGAATGCGGGCAAAGTTCTGACTCAGCGCCAACTTCTGGTACACGTTTGGGGGCCCAACGCAGTGGAAAGCAGCCATTATCTGCGCATCTATATGGGGCACTTGCGACAAAAACTGGAAAGCGACCCCACTCGTCCTCGTCACTTCATCACCGAAACCGCCGTAGGTTACCGTTTTATGCCTTGAGCTACCGTACTGAATTAACAGCGGATAACACTGGTTATCCCCCCTGAGCAGGCGTAACATCCCACGCTCATTCTGTTGATCTCCATCCCGATTTTTAATGCTGAGGCTCATCATGAGTAGCTGGTTACTTTATGCATTACTCTCCGCCCTGTGTGCCGCCGCCGTGGCTTTGTTTGGTAAAGTGGGATTGCAAAATCTTGACGCCAACACGGCAACTGCGGTTCGTGCCGTGGTGATGGCGCTGTTTTTGGTGGGGGTTGTGGTGGTGCAAGGAAAAACAACCCTGATCGGTGAAGTGCTTGCCAATAAAAAAGCACTGACATTTATTCTGTTAAGCGGGGTAGCAGGAGCGCTTTCCTGGCTATTTTATTTTCTGGCATTGAAAAATGGTAATGTGGCTCAGGTTGCCCCAATTGATAAACTCAGCGTTGTGTTTGCCGTTATTTTGGCAGCAGTGCTCCTTGGCGAGAAAATATCGCTATTAGGCGGCGTTGGCGTAGCCATGATATCCGTTGGCGCACTGCTGGTTGCATTAGGTTGAAGGTGGCCCTCGGCTTAGGCCGAGGGTTTATAAAAAGAAGAAACAACTGACCGTTAGCAACAGGTTTAGATTAAGAAAATCGCATCGTATGACAACCGAGGTTCTTTCTCTTTTCATGCAAGCGACAGATTGAATAAAATATGAATTGAGAGTGCTGCTTATCCCTGCCTGTGAAATAAAAATACAGATCGTATTTATTTCTCAAGTTATTCATTCTCTCCTTATAAATATGTGTCATCATTAAATAAACAGAATCACTCGCTTTCTTAGCATTGTTCTTTTTCAATGAACGCGCCGCACATGATTTATATTGAAGAAAAATATCTTTTCTGTCCATATCGCTATCCCATGAGATAATAATTAAAAAGAACGCTGCGGTATAACAGGTTAACGCACCATAAACTTATATCATTCCTACTTCAAGCTACAGGTGCGTTAACTGTATTCACTTACCCGAATCACTTACCTAAGCAGGCTCATCGGATGTCTTCATTTGCCGTCTTCCTGCAACTCGAATGAGTTAAGATATCGTTGTTGTCACTTTTTCCTGCGATTAACCTAATTTAAGGGGGCGGGCCTCAACCGGGCTGCCGTAGCACGAGTACTGCGCCCTGTACTGAACATCTGCAACGAAAAATAGCCTCAATACTGAGAGCGTCGGTTTCACCGTTAATGGTTACAGGTATACGTAATGATAATATCCAACAAACGATAAACGAAAGGCAAACCAATAAAAAATGTCCTTATTATTAGTCGCAGCACGAGATAAAACTGATGACCAACCGACTAAGCAAACGATTACCATTGAAAATCTCAATGAATATCTTTCACTTTTATCTCTTTAGAAAAAGTCTCAAGATTGAAAAAATATAAATCCCAAAGCTGTTTTCATTTTAAGAAAATGATTACTATTCAAATGTTTTGCTACGGATATCGCACGATTACAATGAGTGAGATTTCAAAAGATAACATTTACACAACGACTAAACAAAAAAAATGGACATTGGAGAAAACCATGCTATTAAATATTAAGACGAATCATTGTAGGCCAAGAGGAAGATTAATCTGTAAACATAGATATCCATAAAACCAGATAATAAAATAATCACAATAAAGTTTTCACATCAATCATTTATTAACTCAGCATCGATGGATGTATTCACCCTACATAGCATCCAGGTGCATTTGCCCATGCAGACATTTTTTCGGGAACAACCGGTTAAATAGGTACTAGACGATGGAAAGAACTGTTGTGCTCCTTCATTTTGATCGCTATTTTACTGTCGGCCTTGGACACCTCATCCATCAATGGTTCCATACCCAAAAACTTGAGGTCAATATTCAACACAGCGCTGAGCAGCTTGAACAAGCGGATATTATTTTCACTACAGCGACAGAGCATACACCGCGCTGGTGGCGTCAATTTCGCCGCAAACGACGTGCTACCTTACTTTTCTTGCTGGTAAAGCAGAAAAACACGCTCTGCTGTGGTTACGAAGACGGACAATTGGCGCTAAGCGATCCACCAGAAACGCTGTCCACGTTGCTAAATACCTTCGTTGCCGACCCTTCATCGTCTGGGATTCCATCCCACGTACAGCGATATAATATCGTGCAGTGCCTCAGTCCACGCGAGCGGGAGGTATTATGGGGCTACAAACAGGGGTTAAGTAACAGTAAAATCAGTGAATTATCAGGAATATCCATTAAAGCTATCAGCGCATACCGTAATCACGCGATGCAAAAGCTAATGCTGAAAAACCATGCAGATCTTCACGAGTGGTTACACAGTATCGCCGCCGAGAACCTTTCCTGTTATTTCAAGCAGAAAAAAGAAAGGGTGAAACGGTGAACAACGCAGCAAAACCCACTGGCATGGCGATAGCATCCGCCACCTATCTGACAACAGTACTCGTAAAAACAGATCAAGATTAAATAACAAAGGACGCACAGTGCGTCCTTTGTTTCTCTTCCTCAGCGGCCCCCTAAAGACGGCGAACTGATGGAGCGCTTATTTGGCATTTGCCAGCACAGCGCTGACAATATCTACCGCTTCTTTCTCAATCCGCGCGCGATGCTCCGCGCCCAGGAAACTTTCGCAGTAAATCTTGTAGGCTTCTTCCGTGCCCGACGGACGCGCCGCAAACCAGCCGTTATCCGTCATCACTTTCAACCCGCCAATAGAGGCACCATTACCCGGTGCAGCCGTCAAACGTGCCGTGATCGGATCGCCAGCCAACGTACTGGCGGCAACTTGTTCCGGTGATAACCGCGACAGTGCCGCTTTTTGCGCGTGCGTTGCAGAGGCTTGAATACGGTTGTAGCTCGGCGCACCAAAACGGGCCGCCAGCGCATCATAATGTTGCTGCGGATTTTTACCAGTTACCGCAGTGATCTCAGCCGCCAACAGGCACATGATGATGCCATCTTTATCCGTTGACCATGGCGTGCCATCGAAGCGCAAGAAGGATGCCCCTGCGCTCTCTTCACCACCAAAACCGAAGCTGCCATCGAATAAACCATCAACAAACCATTTGAACCCTACCGGTACTTCCACCAGTTTACGTCCTAGATCGGCCACCACACGGTCAATCATGGCGCTGGAAACCAACGTTTTGCCGACAGCAACAGAGTGTCCCCACTGCGGACGATGACGGAACAGGTAGTCGATAGCAACCGCAAGGTAGTGATTCGGGTTCATCAGGCCGGCGGGCGTCACAATGCCGTGGCGGTCATAATCCGGATCGTTGGCGAAAGCCAGATCGAATTTATCACGCAGCGCCAGTAATCCCGCCATCGCTGACTCTGAAGAACAGTCCATACGAATAACGCCGTCATGATCCAAGGTCATAAAGCGGAACGTCTGATCGACCGCATCGTTGACTAAGCGTAAATTCAACTGGTAGTGCTCTGCGATGCGCTGCCAGTAGGCAATGCCCGAACCGCCCAACGGATCGACACCCAGAGTCAACCCTGCTTTCTGAATGGCAGGGATATCCACGACCTCACGCAATCCCTCGACATAAGGTTGCACCAGGTCTTGCTCGTGCACATGACCACTCTGCCAGGCTTTATCCAGCGTCAGGCGTTTCACTGCTTTTAAGCCATCGGCTAACAGGGCGTTGGCACGTTTTTCAATAACGCTGGTGACGTTGGTATCAGCAGGCCCGCCGTTAGGCGGATTATATTTGATACCGCCATCTTCCGGCGGATTGTGAGACGGCGTAATTACAATCCCATCGGCCTGCGCATGGCCTTTGCGGTTATGCACCAGAATGGCATTGGAAATAGCAGGCGTCGGTGTAAAGCCGTTGTCCTGCTGCACCACCACTTCAACACCGTTCGCTGCCAGCACTTCCAGCACCGAGATAAAGGCCGGTTCCGACAGCGCATGGGTGTCTTTACCGACAAAACAGGGGCCGGTGATCCCTTGCTTTTGGCGCTCTTCAGCAATCGCCTGAGCGATAGCCAAAATATGCGCCTCATTAAAACTGTGGCGCGCCGCGCTGCCGCGGTGGCCTGATGTGCCGAACTTCACGGCATGTGCGGCATTATCCACATCGGGGCGTAATACATAATACTGTGACGTTAATTGCGCCACATTAATCAAATCACTTTGCCGGGTGGGTTGTCCGGCTCTGGGGTGATTAGCCATTGGCGTTCTCCCTGACGCTATTCGTTAAGACGCTGTTTGCTAAATAGTACCGCACACTTTTTCGACAAGTTCCGAGGGGAACTGCATCGATTGCATGATTTGTTCAACCATGCTGCGTTTGCGATCCGTATTGGTATTGGTGATGACCCAGTAAGGCGTGCCCTGAATATGCTTGGGTTTGGTATGGACGCCATGCTGAAGCAGTGTGTGTTCGTCGCCAGCAAAATAAACGCGCGTGCGGCCATGAAGCTGCTCGGTTGCCGCAGAAAAGGCGTTCGGTTCGAGGCAATATAAGGTGGAGAGCACCAGCATAAAGCGATTGATGGCTTTACTTTGCGCGGCGTATTCATCGGACAACAACAGTTCACGCACCGCCCTTACACCATCACGCGGTTTTGTGGCGACGCTAACTGGCGCCTGCGCTTTCGTTGTGGTTGTTTCAGAAGCGGCAACAACCTGTCCTGCCCGGAAATTCAACATGCGACGCAGAATATCCGAGGCGCTTTCACCAATGTGCTGCGTGTGGCTGGCAATATAACGATACAGCTCTTCGTCGACCTCAATAGTTTTCATCTTTATCCAGTACTGTTTTTTACTCTAATTAATCGGCAAGAAGTATATAGGCGAATCAATACCACCGAACAGCGGCATAACACAAACAATATCGAAAGTCAGACGATCCCCCATCTGCTCCCTCGCCCCATTACCTGTAACCTGCAAAGCATATACCCTAAATAATTCGAGTTGCGGGAAGGCGGCAATCGAATGAATCCCGATGAGCTTACTCAGGTAAGTGATTCGGGTGAATGAGTGCAGCCAACGCACCAGCAACTTGAAGTATGACGGGTATAGTCTTCATTTTCCACAGGGCAACATCATCGACAGCAGTCATGATACCCTAAGCACCTGTGTCTCTGAATGAACTTCACCATGAAATTGAATTATCGCCTGCAAAATGCGCAACACCCCACGCATGCGCTGCCTATCGTATTGATTCACGGTCTGTTTGGTAACCTGGATAACCTGGGTATTCTGGCGCGTGACCTGCAAAAGCAGCACGATGTCATTCAGATCGATTTACGCAACCACGGATTATCACCGCGTACGCCGGAAATGAACTACCCGGCCATGGCTGGCGATGTGAAAGCATTACTGGATGCATTAACCATCGATAACGCCATTATCATCGGACACTCCATGGGGGGAAAAACCGCCATGGCGTTAAGCGCACAGATCCCTGACCGCATTGAGAAAATCGTCACCATTGATATTGCGCCGGTGGATTACCAACTGCGTCGCCACGATGACGTTTTTGCAGCACTGCGTGCGGTTAGTGCGGCAGGCGTCACCACGCGTACCGACGCCGCTGCCATCATGCGTCATCACCTAAAGGAAGAGGGCGTGGTACAATTTCTACTGAAATCCTTTGCGCAGGGGGAGTGGCGCTTTAATGTCCCGGTGCTGTGGGAGCAGTATGAACACATCGTCGGCTGGGAAACCGTACCCGCCTGGCGCAAGCCCATCCTGTTCATTCGCGGTGCATTATCCCCTTATCTGGACGACCGCTATCGGGAAACGCTTTTACAGCAGTTTCCCAATGCTAAGGCACACGTGATTGCAGGCAGCGGCCACTGGGTTCATGCAGAAAAACCCGATGCGGTTCTGCGCGCCATTCACCGTTTTCTTGAAGAGCCCCCCGCATAATCCGTAACGATTGGCGGCAGTTACCCATTGTCGCCGCCAGCCTCGCTGGGGTATGATGGCGCCCGCAGTAGAGGGACGGCTGAATCAGCCTTATGCACCGTAACCACATCATCAAAATGTCACGCTTAACCGATGCGTGCATTTTGGTCAGACTTCCTTGCAGCAGCACTACCTATGGCAAAAGAACAAACGGACCGTACCACGTTGGATCTGTTCGCGGATGAACGTCGGCCTGGTCGTCCCAAAACCAATCCGCTTTCACGCGACGAGCAGCTTCGCATTAACAAGCGCAATCAATTGCGTCGTGACAAAGTGCGGGGCTTGCGCCGCATCGAATTGAAAATTAATGAAGACGCCGTGGAAGTACTCAATAGCCTGGCTGAAATGCAGAATATCAGCCGTAGTGAACTCATTGAACGCATGTTGCTGGCGCAACTGGCGGGCAAAGACCTTTCATCCTGATACGTTGATTTCCGGCGTCATCCATGACGCCCTATCTTCCTCCCTGGTAACGACATTGATGGGTAAACCGCTCGGTTAAAATTGTTCCCAGTTATCGTTTTCCGGTGGCAGTGCCTTTTTGGCAACAGTACTACTGCCGGCGCGCGCCAAGGCGGCAACCGGCACCACAGCAGGAGCGGCAACGGGCACGACGGACTCAGACAGTTGGAACACCGCCACAGTCTGGTTAAGCACCGCGGCCTGCTCTTCCAACGACCGCGCTGCCGCAGACGCCTGTTCCACCAATGCCGCATTCTGCTGCGTCACGCTGTCCATTTCCGCCACCGCTTGTCCAACCTGTGCAATACCCTTGCTTTGCTCGCCGGAAGCGGAGGCAATTTCCCCCATGATATCCGTCACATTGGTCACGGCACGCACAATGTCACTCATGGTAACCCCCGCATCTTCAACCAGCTGCGAGCCAGTACCAACACAGTGTGCGGATTCGGCGATCAATCCTTCTATCTCTTTTGCCGCCTGCGCGCTGCGTTGTGCCAAGCTACGCACCTCACCGGCAACCACGGCAAAACCGCGCCCTTGTTCACCCGCTCGTGCGGCTTCAACCGCGGCGTTAAGTGCCAGAATGTTAGTCTGGAACGCAATACCGTTGATCACCGTGGTGATCTCAGCAATGCGTTTTGAACTTCCCGAAATCTCCGCCATGGTTTTCACCACGTTATCGACGATCTCCCCCCCTTTTCGCGCTGTATTGGATGCTTGCAACGCCAATTGGCTCGCGTGATTGGCATTTTCCGCATTCTGTTTAACGGTTGCCGTCAGCTGCTCCATGCTAGCCGCTGTCTCTTCCAGTGCAGAAGCCTGATGTTCAGTACGCGATGAGAGGTCGTTATTACCGGAAGCAATTTCAGAGGCTCCGAGGTAGATGGCATCCGTACTGGAGCGGATCGTACTGACAGTCTTCGCCAGGCTGGTTTGCATATCCCGTAGTAACGGCAACAAGCGCCCCACGCAGTTACGACCAAAATCATGAATCGGTTTGCCGAGTTGTCCTGAAGCGATTGCACTGAAGTGTTCGCGTAACGTATCGAGTGGTTTAACCAAACAGGCCACCAGATAGCGATCGGTGAAGAACAGCAGCAGCAACCCTACAACCAGTCCTGTCAGCAAAATGTTTTGGCCAATGGCGGTGATTTGCTGAAAACGCTCGCCAGCTGCGGCGAATTTTTCGGAACCAGCCTTATTAAAAGCATTGACCGAGGCGCCAAATTGACGACTGAGCGCCGGCACCGTTTCCTTGGCATAGCGTTGATATTCATCCAAGGCGTTGGTCTGCGCCTTTTGAAACATCGGATCAACGCCCTGGGTAATCAGGTTACCCCAATCGCGCACCACTGCCTCAGCCAGCGCGGCATCCAGCCCCGCATGATCGATACTGCTAAAGGTAGCCAAGTCGGATTTCAGATTATTCAATGCCGTCAATGCTGACGCCTGTTCTTTATCCGCCAGCGTGTTTTCACCAGTGCGACGCCAATCCACCACACGTGCTAAACGGGTCACCATACGAAAGTATTGATCGTTGCCCTGATTGACTAAATTCATGTTATGAACCAGTAAGGTGCTAGTCTGTGAAGTTGTGGTCATCTCCTTGAAGGAGAAAATGGTGTAGACGGAAACACCGCCCCACAGCACACAGAAAACCCCTAAAACCCATAACATTGCCGTTCTGATGGCGATGTTTCTCAAGAATTGCATAAGCAAGCTCCAGATATAAAATAACGTGCGGTAGGGTTATTATTTTTAAAAAAATCATCAGGTTTGAAACAATCCCCAAAGGGGAAAACGCGCGATGCCTTACGCCTACAAGCACACGGCGAACCTTCTAGTTTCATCGTCAATATTAAAAGAATATTTAGTAGTTTCCCTCCGTGATCTACAGCACGCTGTCACTAAAAAATAGTGATTAGTGATATTTTTCACAAAGATAGGGCAATGGGTGCTAACTATGTCGCCGCTAAAGTAATTAAAGAAACTGGCGATATGGCAAAAAAGAACTATCCGATAAATACCCTTGTTTAATAGCGGTTATTTCCACTTTTGGCCAGGGGAAAGATACAAGTTTCTCCCACCCCCAGCGTCTGATACTATTACTTGATATGTAGGTGATAAACCGCACCATACCATTAAGAATAAAGAGGTTATTTTATCCATGGCACTCATAGGCATTTTCTTTGGCAGTGACACCGGCAATACCGAAAACATTGCCAAGACAATCCAACAGCAACTGGGCAGTGATGTTGCAGAGGTTCATGACATCGCCAAAAGCAGCAAAGAAGATATCGAAGCGTTTGATATCCTGCTGCTTGGCATTCCGACTTGGTACTATGGTGAGGCCCAGTGTGACTGGGACGATTTCTTTCCGACACTAGAAGAAATTGATTTCAATGGAAAAATTGTTGCCCTGTTTGGCTGTGGCGACCAGGAAGACTACGCAGAATACTTTTGTGACGCGATGGGAACGCTGCGCGATATCATTGAACCGCGCGGGGCAACGATTGTCGGCAACTGGTCAACCGAAGGTTACTATTTTGAAGCGTCTAAAGGGCTGGCAGACGATAACCACTTCATCGGTCTGGCTATTGATGAAGATCGTCAACCTGAACTGACCGGTGAACGCGTGAGTGCCTGGGTCAAACAAATCAGCGAAGAACTCAACCTGAAAGCGCTGGTGGGTTGATCGCCCCCTGTTTTACACAGAAGCCCTGACAGCAATGTCAGGGCTTTATTAATAGATAAAACCGATTAAATTAATAGAAACATTTTTTTAACTTCCCGGTCTAAGCCTGTACAATAGTACCCATCGGTTTTGTACGTTTATCAATTTTCTCCATTTTACAACAAGAGATTGCGCGCGAATGCACACTTTCTTTATGGAGACGGTATTGTTAACATCCCATGGTTTTCATTTTTAATGCGCGGTTCTATAATTGAGACGCCATTACAATTTTTGAGCCGACCGATGTCATAGGCTTAATTGCCCCCATCGACGAGAAAGCAACAGGACTAAACCCGCATGACTGACAATAACACCGCATTAAAGAAGGCCGGCTTGAAAGTCACTCTGCCAAGACTGAAGATTCTGGAAGTGTTGCAGGATCCGGAGTGTCATCACGTCAGCGCGGAAGATTTGTATAAAAAACTGATAGATATGGGCGAAGAAATCGGTCTGGCGACCGTTTATCGCGTGCTTAACCAGTTTGATGATGCCGGTATTGTCACCCGTCATAATTTTGAAGGTGGTAAGTCAGTGTTCGAGCTGACACAACAACACCATCATGACCATCTTATTTGCCTGGATTGCGGACGCGTTATTGAATTCCGTGATGAATCTATCGAAGTGCGTCAGCGCGAAATCGCAGACAGACACGGTATTAAACTGACTAACCACAGTTTGTACTTGTATGGCCATTGCAGTACGGGCGACTGCCGCGAAGAAGAAACGCTCCACGACCCGAAATAAGCCAGGCTTTGTTCTGATTGATGCCGTAAAAAAACCGCCCAAAAAACAGGCGGTTTTTTCATTTCAGTCAGCGTTGGCCTCAACCAACCCAAGTATCACGCAGACCTACCGTACGGTTAAACACCAGATGTGTTTCGCTTGAATAACGGCGATCGGCACAGAAATATCCTTCGCGTTCAAACTGATACGCTTTTTCCACTTCTGCTTTTACCAAACTCGGCTCAACAAAGCCCTGAGCCACTTTTAGCGAATCCGGGTTAATCGTTGCAAGGAAGTCATCCGCAGCGCCTGGATTTGGCACGCTGAATAGACGATCGTAAAGGCGGAATTCAGCTGGCAGCGCATGTGCGGCAGAAACCCAATGGATAACCCCCTTCACTTTACGCCCGTCAGCCGGGTCTTTACTCAAGGTTTCGGCATCATAGGTGCAATATAGCGCGGTGATAACACCCTGTTCATCTTTCTCAACGCGTTCCGCCTTGATGACATACGCATTGCGCAAGCGCACTTCTTTACCCAGCACCAGACGCTTGTACTGTTTGTTCGCTTCTTCACGGAAATCGGCACGATCGATATAAATCTCACGGCTGAACGGCACCTGACGCGTGCCCATTTCCGGCTGATTCGGGTGATTTGGCATGGAAACCCACTCTTCGTGGCCTTCTGGCAGGTTCTCGATAATCACTTTTACCGGATCCAACACCGCCATGGCGCGCGGTGCATGCTCATTCAGGTCATCACGAATACAGGATTCCAACGCCGCCATTTCGACATTATTGTCCTGTTTGGTCACGCCGATACGACGACAGAATTCGCGCACGGAAGCGGCAGTGTAACCACGGCGACGCAGGCCGGAGATAGTCGGCATGCGGGGATCGTCCCACCCTTCAACCACTTTTTCAGTCACCAACTGATTCAGTTTGCGTTTAGACATCACCGCATATTCCAGATTCAAGCGCGAGAATTCATACTGGCGCGGATGACAAGGAATGGTGATATTGTCCAACACCCAATCATACAGGCGTCGGTTGTCCTGGAACTCCAGCGTGCACAGTGAGTGCGTAATCCCTTCCAGCGCATCGGAAATGCAATGCGTGAAATCGTACATAGGATAGATGCACCATTTTTTCCCGGTCTGATGATGTTCGGCGAATTTGATACGGTACAGCACAGGATCGCGCATCACGATGAACGGTGATGCCATATCAATCTTGGCGCGCAGACACGCAGTGCCCTCAGCGAAGCCACCATTACGCATTTTTTCAAACAGGTTCAGGTTTTCCTGAACGCTGCGATCGCGGTAAGGACTGTTTTTACCGGGAGAGGTCAGCGTGCCACGGTATTCGCGGATCTGCTCGGCAGAGAGTTCGTCCACATAGGCCAGCCCTTTACCAATCAGTTCGACCGCGTACAGATGCAACTGGTCAAAATAATCAGAAGAATAGCGAATATCACCGCTCCAGGAGAACCCTAACCATTGCACATCCCGCTTGATGGACTCAACATACTCGATATCCTCTTTCACCGGGTTGGTGTCATCAAAACGCAGATTACACTGACCGTTGTAATCTTTCGCCACCCCGAAATTGAGGCAAATGGACTTGGCATGGCCGATATGCAAGTAGCCATTGGGTTCCGGCGGAAAACGGGTTTGTACCAGGCTGTGTTTTCCAGACGCCAGATCTTCATCAATGATCTGACGGATAAAATTGGTTGGGCGGGCTTCTGCCTCACTCATGCTTGATTCCTCGATGCAAAACGACACATAACCCGCAATGATCCAACAAGCTACGGCAGGACACAACTGTTACTTGCACTAAATCTTATGAATTACACAGAAAGAAGCAAAACGGCTGATGATTACGCATGAGGTAACCGAAAGCGGGCGGATGGTAATACCAACAGCGATAAAAAATGCGGCGTCAGGAATGCCCCACGCCGCACCATTCAACAACGACACTACCCTTATTGCTGGTTTTGAATATCCTTTAAGGCCGTGGCGATGGCTTCTGCCTGCGTCCCCACGACAATTTGTACATTCTGTTTATTCAAGCGGATAACCCCCGCCGCGCCCAAGCGTTTTGCCTGGGCTTCGTCCACGTGCGCAGAATCCACCACATTCAGCCGCAGACGCGTGATACAAGCATCGATCCCGACCAGATTGGCCTTACCGCCCAGCGCCGCCAAATATCCCTGGGCCAGAGACGTCGTATCATTCACCTTCTTTTCGGCAACGCTTTGATTTAACGTAAAACCATCGGCTTCACTGCCGTCAACCGACTGCTCGCGCCCCGGCGTCAGCAAGTTGAAACGTTTGATGGTGAAACGGAACGTCACATAGTAGATAACAAAGAACACTAGCCCTTGCGGGATCAACATATACCACTGGGTTGCCAGCGGGTTGCGCGAGGAGAGCGCCATATCGACCAGCCCGGCGCTGAAACCAAAGCCCGCAATCCAATGCATACTTGCGGCAATGAACACTGAGATCCCGGTCAACACGGCATGCAACACATACAGCACCGGGGCAACGAACATAAATGAAAACTCAAGCGGTTCGGTGATCCCGGTAAAGAAAGCGGCGAACGCGGCGGCCATCATAATCCCCGCCACTTTGCTTTTATTTTCCGGACGAGAACAGTGATAAATTGCCAGCGCAGCACCCGGTAAACCAAACATCATGATGGGGAAGAACCCGGCCTGATAGCGCCCCGTGATGCCAACCACCGCTTTGCCCGCATCAATGGACTGCTGCCCACCGAGGAAGTTTGGAATATCGTTAATGCCCGCCACATCAAACCAAAATACCGAGTTCAACGCGTGGTGCAGCCCGACAGGAATGAGCAAGCGGTTGAAGAACGCATACACGCCCGCCCCTACCGATCCCAACTGCTGGATATGCTCGCCAAGAGTCACCAACGCACTAAAAATCACTGGCCAGACATACATCAGGATAAAAGCAACAACGATCATCAGGAACGAGGTCAAGATCGGCACCAGCCGACGCCCACTAAAAAACGATAATGCTTCAGGCAGTTTGACATGGCTGTAACGGTTGTAGAGTTCAGCCGAAATAATACCGACCAGAATACCAATAAATTGGTTTTGGATTTTGCTGAATGCCGGAGGCACTTCCGCCAGCGGGATATGCTGGATCATTGAAACGGCTGCGGGAGAGCACAGCGTGGTCAGCACCAGAAAACCGACGAACCCGGTTAACGCTGCCGCCCCGTCTTTATCTTTGGACATACCATAAGCGATGCCCACCGCAAACAGCACCCCCATGTTTTCAATGATTGCGGCACCGGATTTAATCAGCAGGGCTGCAAGCGCACTCTCACTCCCCCACCCATTGGGATCGATCCAGTACCCTATCCCCATGAGAATCGCTGCGGCTGGCAACGTCGCCACTGGCACCATCAGCGCTCGACCAACCCTTTGCAAATAGCTAAGAACACTCACATTATCCTCTCTCTCCCGCCAGGGGATACCAAACTGCCCGTTAAACCGATTCACAGCAGCCATCTCATACCAGGCGGCTTGTGCTTGAAGTGTAAAAAAAATAATTTGCCACGCAAATTAAACCCTAACATTCTGTGACATGACGCGCAAAATACCCGCATATTAAATCATTATACCTCTCAATTTCCTCACCTTATTTCAAGATAAAAAAAAACAAGCTAGACTCACTAATAACCTATCTTTATCATCCAGGCAGTAGCAAATCGGTTCACTGGTTTTGGAACGCTTATCCGGAGATTTATGTATGAGACTTATTCCCGTCACCACATCAGAGCAGGTAGGCAAATGGGCAGCACGGCATATTGTGCAGCGTATCAATGCCTTTAACCCCAGCGCTGAGCGCCCTTTTGTGTTAGGCCTGCCAACAGGCAGCTCACCGTTAGAAGCTTATAAAGCGCTTATCGTGATGCACAACGCGGGGCTGGTCAGTTTTAAGCACGTGGTGACATTTAATATGGATGAGTATGTCGGTCTGCCAGCCGCACATCCACAAAGTTATCACACGTTCATGTATGAGAATTTCTTCAATCACGTTGATATTCAGCAGGAAAATATTAACCTGTTGAACGGTAACGCTTCAGATGTGGTGGCAGAATGCCAACGCTACGAAGAGAAAATGGCCTCCTATGGCAAGATTCACCTGTTTATGGGCGGTGTAGGTAATGACGGGCATATTGCGTTTAATGAACCCGCCTCGTCCTTAGCCTCCCGTACGCGGATCAAGACGTTAACCGAAGAGACCCGCACCGCCAATTCCCGTTTCTTCGAAGGGGATGTGTCTCAGGTTCCCAAATATGCGCTTACCGTCGGCGTCGGCACCCTATTAGATGCTGAGGAAGTGATGATTTTGGTGTCTGGCCGTAACAAGGCACAAGCGTTACAGGCAGCCGTAGAGGGCAATGTCAATCACATGTGGACCATCAGTTGTCTGCAACTGCATGCCAAGGCAATCATTGTTTGCGATGAGCCCTCTACCATGGAGTTGAAAGTAAAAACCGTGAAATACTTCCACGAGTTGGAAGCTGAAAGCATTATCGGTCTTTAATCTGTAAGCCGGGAGTTCAAGATGTATGCGTTAACCCATTGTCGTATCTATACCGGGCACCAAATACTGGATGACCATGCCATCGTTATCAACGGTGACACGATCGACGGCGTGTGTCCCGAATCCGATCTTCCCGCCCCCCTGCCACGCCACGATCTGAATGGTGCCTCGGTGGCCCCCGGCTTTATCGATTTGCAGCTTAACGGCTGCGGTGGCGTCCAGTTCAATGACAGCCTTGATGCCATTTCCATTGCCACGCTAGAAACCATGCAGCAGGCCAATCAACGTTCAGGCTGCACCAGCTTTCTCCCTACGCTTATCACTTCCAGTGATGCCTTTATCAAGCACGCGGTTGAAACCATGCGCGCGTATCTTGCGTTACACGCCAATCAGGCTCTCGGCCTGCATATTGAAGGACCGTGGCTGAATGTAGTGAAAAAAGGTACGCACGATGCCCGCCTGATCCGCGCGCCAGAGCAACAACTGGTCGACTATCTTTGTGCCAATGCGGATGTGATTGGCCAAATCACGCTGGCACCAGAAAAGGTGCCAGCCGCCATGATTCGCCAGCTAAGCCAGGCAGGGATCGTGGTGTCGGCCGGTCATTCCAATGCCACCTGGCAGGAAGCGAAACGCGGATTTGCTGCCGGTATTCGCTTTGCCACCCACCTGTTTAATGCCATGCCGTATATTAGCGGGCGCGAACCGGGTTTAGTGGGCGCTATTTATGACGCCCCAGAGATCTACTGCGGCATCATTGCCGACGGGATGCACGTTGATTGGGCCAATATCCGCAACAGCAAACGGATCAAAGGTGAGAAACTCGTACTGGTCACCGATGCCACGGCCCCGGCTGGCGCTGATATCGATAGGTTCACTTTTGCCGGTAAAACCATATACTACCGGGATGGGTTGTGCGTGGACGACAACGGCACGCTGAGCGGTTCGGCACTGACGATGATCGATGCCGTCAAAAACAGCGTGAAACATGGCGGTATTGCGCTGGATGAAGCGCTGCGCATGGCAACCCTTTACCCAGCGCGCGCCATGCATCTGGACGATCGGTTAGGCAGTATTGAAAATGGAAAAATCGCCAACCTGACAGTATTTGATGATGGGTACCACGTCCTTCATACCTTCGTAAATGGCAACAGCGTCTATACGCAATAACACGTGTAGCAAACGCTTAGGCTATCTGAGGTAGGGTGGATATAAAATGAGGCCGAAAAGATAAGCGAGCGTTCAAGAATGACGACAGGCGGACAAGCACAAATAGGGAATGTTGATCTGGTCAAGCAGTTAAATAGTGCCGTTGTCTATCGTCTGATTGATCAACAAGGCCCTATTTCCCGCATTCAGATAGCCGAATTCAGCCAGTTGGCCCCTGCCAGCGTCACGAAAATCACCCGTCAGTTGTTGGAGCGTGGGTTAATCAAAGAAGTTGACCAACAAGCTTCTACGGGCGGGCGACGTGCCATTTCCATCATTTGTGAAACGCGGCCTTTTCACGCGATCG
The DNA here is from genome assembly GCF_025962695.1 of Candidatus Symbiopectobacterium sp. NZEC135. Taxonomy (NCBI): domain Bacteria; kingdom Pseudomonadati; phylum Pseudomonadota; class Gammaproteobacteria; order Enterobacterales; family Enterobacteriaceae; genus Symbiopectobacterium; species Candidatus Symbiopectobacterium sp. NZEC135. The sequence goes on from NZ_JAGFPF010000004.1 coordinate 94,437, forward strand.
CCGTGCGTCTGGGTCGTCATGGTGCCACGATTGCGCTCTACGATCTTCAGGGTAAATCGCTGAGCGATGCCCACTACCCATTGACAGAAAGTACGCAGGATACGCTGGAAGCCTCACTGTTTGACGCGATCAGCGACTTTATCACCATCAATCAACGCCGTATTCGGGAACTTATCGCCATCTCGGTCGTACTCCCCGGTTTGGTCGATCCCTCGGCGGGAATCGTACATTACATGCCGCATATCAGCGTCGATAAATGGCCGCTGGTACAGTTGCTACAACAGCGCTTCAAGGTCACGTGCTTTGTCGGCCATGATATTCGCAGCCTGGCGTTGGCTGAACACTATTTTGGTGCCACTCACGACTACCCCGACTCTATTCTGGTCCGCGTTCACCGTGGCACCGGCGCGGGCATTTTGGTCAACGGACAAATATTCCTCGGTAGCAACGGCAACGTGGGCGAAATCGGACACATTCAAATCGATCCTCTCGGCGAGCGCTGCCACTGCGGCAACTTTGGCTGTCTGGAAACCGTGGTGTCCAACGGTGCGATAGAGCAACGTGTCGCTCATCTTCTGTCCCAAGGATTCAGTAGCAAACTGACACCCGAAGAGTGCACCATCACCGCCATCTGCAAAGCCGCTAATCGGGGTGATACGCTAGCGCAAGATGTGCTCGAACATGCGGGTAAGTATTTAGGCAAAGCGCTTGCCATCGCCATCAACCTGTTCAATCCGCAGAAGGTCGTGATTGCGGGTGAGATAACCGATGCCGAGAAAATTCTGCTGCCAGCCATTCAACGCTGCGTCAATACTCAGGTGCTGAAAGAATTTCGTCAGCATCTGCCGATTGAAGTCTCCACACTGAACCACCTCTCTCCCATTGGGGCTTTCGCGCTGGTAAAACGCGCCATGCTTAACGGTGTGCTGTTGCAGCATTTACTGGAACCCTCTTGATGGTGGACGTTTGCGGGATTATGAAATCCGCAAAAATCCGTCCTCAATAGCCACACTGATTATCATTTTTTCACAAACAAGCCTTTCGCATTGAATAAAACACATGCCAAAGGCTTTTTTCATTAAATGATATTGAATTCAAGTGGCATTTTGATGCTAAATCATTGTCATTGGTACAGCAAAAGGCAACGCGAACCGTTGTGGCATTGTCCCACTCAAGGTTGCTGACGCCATAACCGTGTTATTTCACTTCAGACAGGTGAGCAAGAGGGAGTTCTTTATGTGTTCTATTTTTGGTGTGTTGGATATCAAAACCGATCCGGTTGAATTGCGTAAAAAAGCGCTGGAGCTATCTCGACTGATGCGCCACCGCGGCCCGGACTGGTCTGGTATTTATGCCAATGAAAAAGCGATTTTGGCCCACGAACGTCTGTCTATCGTTGACGTCAACACCGGTGCCCAACCGCTCTACAACCAGGCTCACACCCATATTCTGGCTGTCAACGGTGAAATCTATAACCATCAAGCATTGCGCCAGCAGTACGGCGACCGTTATGCCTTCCAGACCGGTTCTGACTGCGAAGTCATTCTGGCACTGTACCAGGAAAAAGGGCCGGAATTCTTAGACGACCTGCGAGGCATGTTCGCTTTTGCACTGTATGACAGTGAAAAAGACGCTTACCTGATTGGCCGTGACCATTTAGGTATTATCCCGCTGTATATGGGTTACGACGAACACGGCAACTTGTACGTAGCTTCCGAAATGAAAGCGCTGGTGCCGGTATGCCGCACCATTAAGGAATTCCCGGCAGGTAGCTACCTGTGGAGCAAAGACGGCGAAATTCGCGAATACTACCATCGTGACTGGTTCGACTACGATGCCGTCAAAGACAACGTGACCGACAAAGAAGCGCTGCGTGAAGCGTTGGAAGAATCGGTGAAAAGCCACCTGATGTCCGATGTGCCTTACGGCGTACTGCTTTCTGGCGGCCTGGATTCTTCCGTTATTTCCGCAATCACCAAGAAATTTGCCGCACGCCGCGTGGAAGACGACGAACGTAGTGAAGCCTGGTGGCCGCAGCTGCACTCTTTCGCCGTTGGCTTGGAAGGCGCGCCGGATCTGAAAGCCGCGCAAGAAGTGGCAAACCATTTGGGCACAGTGCACCATGAAATCCACTTCACCGTGCAGGAAGGGTTGGATGCCATTCGCGACGTGATTTATCACATCGAGACTTACGACGTGACCACCATTCGTGCGTCTACGCCGATGTATCTGATGTCACGTAAAATCAAAGCGATGGGCATCAAAATGGTGCTGTCCGGTGAAGGCTCTGATGAAGTATTCGGTGGTTACCTGTACTTCCACAAAGCGCCTAACGCCAAAGAGCTGCACGAAGAAACGGTGCGTAAACTGCTCGCGCTGCATCAATACGATTGTGCGCGTGCCAACAAAGCCATGTCCGCCTGGGGCGTGGAAGCACGTGTACCGTTCCTGGATAAAAAATTCCTGGATGTGGCAATGCGCATCAACCCTCAGGACAAAATGTGCGGCAACGGGAAAATGGAGAAACACATTCTGCGTGAATGTTTTGAGTCCTACCTGCCACACAGCGTCGCCTGGCGTCAGAAAGAGCAGTTCTCTGATGGCGTAGGGTATAGCTGGATCGACACGCTGAAAGAGGTAGCAGCAAAACAGGTTACCGATCAGCAACTGGAAACCGCCCGCTTCCGTTTCCCGTACAACACGCCAACGTCCAAAGAAGGCTACCTGTACCGCGAAATCTTCGAAGAGCTGTTCCCAGTACCGAGCGCCGCAGAATGCGTGCCTGGAGGCCCTTCTGTCGCCTGTTCTTCGGCAAAAGCGATCGAATGGGATGAATCTTTCAAAAAGATGGACGATCCATCAGGTCGTGCGGTTGGTGTTCACCAATCAGCGTACTGAGCGTAGCCGTTATAGAACATTGCCTTATGGTGATTGTCTCGAATAAAAATGGGCCCTTTATGGGCCCGTTTTTTTCCCTTTTGTCACAGGAAAACCTGTTTTATTGCCGCTTTTCTCATCATACTGTTCACAACCCAAACAAACGAACCGTCACAGGCGTTTTTAGGGAAAAAATGTGTTGACGCAATTCGGCCAACTACGCATAATGCGCCCCGCAACGCCGATGAAGGTGACGCGGAAAAGATGGCTACGTAGCTCAGCTGGTTAGAGCACAGCACTCATAATGCTGGGGTCACAGGTTCGATTCCCGTCGTAGCCACCATCTTTTCTTGCGGGAGTGGCGAAATTGGTAGACGCACCAGATTTAGGTTCTGGCGCCGCAAGGTGTGCGAGTTCAAGTCTCGCCTCCCGCACCATTCCTTCACGGTTGTTAAGCAACAAGGCATGTTAGGGTATTGGGGTATCGCCAAGCGGTAAGGCACCGGTTTTTGATACCGGCATTCCCTGGTTCGAATCCAGGTACCCCAGCCACCTTAATGCCGCATCGGATTGCACGTTGTTGGGGTATCGCCAAGCGGTAAGGCACCGGTTTTTGATACCGGCATTCCCTGGTTCGAATCCAGGTACCCCAGCCATGTAATTGATGCTATGTGATTGAAGTTAAAAGTTTTTGTTGAAAAGCAAAAATCCAAGATGTACTATTTGGCTACGTAGCTCAGCTGGTTAGAGCACAGCACTCATAATGCTGGGGTCACAGGTTCGATTCCCGTCGTAGCCACCACATTTTTGGGGTATCGCCAAGCGGTAAGGCAGTGGATTCTGATTCCACCATTCCGAGGTTCGAATCCTCGTACCCCAGCCAAAAAAACGCTGGTAATGCAGCGACAAACAGGGCGACAGTCGAAAGACGTCGCCCTGTTTGCTTTTGTGCGTTATTCAATAAAGATTAAAGGCCACCGGGCGGTAACCCGGTGGCCTTAGTTACGTTTCCGACATTATGTCAGGAAAATGCGGATCAGTTCCAAAAACGCTAATAGCGCCTTTAGGACGATGATGGCCGATTCTACAATCGCTCTCATCCGTTTGCTCCGGTTGGGAGCGCGATTCCCCTGATCGTTACCTTTACGCTGCCTGTTCGATCGGGTTCCTTCAGTGTTAGTTGATAAGAGTCACGCTCCGGCTGAGGCACTAAATCGGCACCACCCGTATCTAGCCAGGGCTTATCTATACAATCTTTATGTAACGTCTTTACCAGCCGAAACGCGCTCAACTAACCGGGTAAATTATAGACAGGCAATGAGCAGAAACCATCAACGAACGATAAATGAAAAAGCCCAACGGGTGAAGTTGGGCTTTTTCATAAACTGACGGAATTTAGCACTTACCTGAACAGTAAAAAAACTGTCCTCAGCAGCGTGACTCTCATCAACTAACGCTCACACTATATCGTCTGGCGAAAAAAAACTCAACCTAACAGGATAGAAGTGATATCAATGCGCCACCGACTTGGAGAACAGGTTAATGACAATCACGCCCAGAACAATCAGCAACATTCCCAGTATCGCAGGCAAATCGAGCTTCTGGCCGTAAAATAGCCAGCTTACCGTGGCAATCAACACGATCCCAACGCCAGACCAGATGGCATAAATGATGCCCGTCGGCAGCGTGCGCATGGTCAGAGAAAGGCAATAGAACGACACACCATAAAAGATTACAGTAACGATGCTGGGCATCAAACGACTAAAGCCATCCGAAAGTTTGAGCGCCGACGTGGCGATCACTTCCGCCACAATGGCGAGAGAAAGAAACAGATACGTCATAAACAACCACTACCTTACAAAATCGCGCTCGTGCGCCTGAAAAATCGACAACCATCACCACGCTAACACCAGCACATTACACACCGATGGCATATTTCAGCGCCAGCGTTTTGAGATGACCGGCACGCTCAGCGGCCAGCAATGCCATATTTCGGGCAAAGGTCAACGGCGGTAAACGATTACTGAACGCGTTATAAAACAGATCCATGCCATTTTGCATTAACAGATTATCGGCCTTACGCCGACGCTGATAGCGCAGCAAAACGGCTTCACTGTGCCAGCACTCCCCGGCATCCCGCGCGCCCGTCACAACATCAATCAACGCGTCGGCGTCGCGATAACCGAGGTTCACGCCCTGCCCGGCAAGCGGATTAATGGTATGAGCGGCATCCCCTACCAAGGCAACCCCTTCAGCCACATAACGTTGTGCATGACGACGCACCAGTGGGAACGCCCCGGCGGCAACCGACTTCACGGGCCCCAAACGCGCGGGGAAAGTCTCTGCAATCGCGCTGTCCAACTGCGGCGACGACAGTGATTGAAGCTGACGAATGCGGCGCGGGCTGTCATACCACGCCAACGCGCCCCATGATCCAAACAGCGGTAAAAATGCACGCGGCCCCTGAGGTGTAAACTGCTGCCAGGTACAATCCTGCTGAGGTTGCTGGGTATCAACGGCAATCAACATACACGATTGTCGGTACTGCCATCCATTAATGCCGATACCCGCCCACTGGCGCACACGCGAGTTCGCGCCATCCGCGCCGAGCACCAAAGGCGCACTCAATGACTCTCCGCTCTCCAGCACGATCTGCCAGCACGCAGGCGTGCGAACCATGCTGCGTATCTGCGCGGGGCAACGAATGTCACACCGCTGCTGCTCTGCCAGGCATTGCCACAGCGCCAGTTGCAATACCCGGTTTTCTACCATAAATCCCAATTCGGGCAGGTGCAGGTCGGCGGCGCTAAAGGCAACCCGAGCGTCATCCCATTCCCAGGTTTCCAACCGGCGGTAAGGCGCACAGCGCATCTGCTCAACGCCCGACCATGCCCCCAACGACTTTAACAGTGCAACAGAGGCATATCCTAGCGCTGAAACCCGAATATCCGGCACACTGTCGTCCATAAAAGCAGCGGGGGCAGCCTGCTCTAACACCGCGACCTGAAAACCGTTGCGCGCGAGCCCGAGCGCGACTGCGGCACCGACCATCCCGCCACCGACCACGATGGCATCATACCGTTGATTTATTCCGTTCATCGTGCCTAAACCGACTCAAACTGTGTGACTGATAGGCACAGTGTACTGGATTTTCGACAACCGCGTTGACTCTGCGAAAAAACGCTTAACAAATTTCGCGCTCTGGTCACAACCGCAGCAAAAGATTACAATGCGTGCCCCGTCCGTATTTCCGGGCATCTATGATTTGGTAATACGCTTTTTCACCCGCACTGAGTAATGACAAGTCGATGACAAAGAAACTGCACATTAAAACCTGGGGCTGTCAGATGAATGAATACGATTCATCCAAGATGGCTGACCTGCTGGAAAGTACACACGGTTATGAGCTGACCGAGGTGGCCGAAGAGGCTGACGTTCTGCTGCTGAATACCTGTTCTATCCGTGAAAAGGCACAGGAAAAAGTTTTCCATCAACTTGGCCGCTGGAGAGCACTGAAAGAGAACAACCCCGACCTGATTATTGGTGTGGGCGGTTGTGTTGCTTCTCAGGAAGGTGAGCATATTCGCGAACGCGCCAGCTATGTCGATCTGATTTTTGGCCCGCAAACGCTGCACCGCCTGCCAGAAATGATTAACCACGTTCAAGGCACGCGTAGCCCAGTGGTGGATATCAGTTTCCCGGAAATCGAAAAATTTGACCGACTGCCGGAACCTCGTGCCGAAGGGCCGACGGCGTTTGTGTCCATCATGGAAGGGTGCAACAAATACTGCTCATTCTGCGTGGTGCCTTATACGCGCGGTGAAGAAGTCAGCCGCCCCTGTGACGACGTCTTATACGAAGTTGCACAGTTGGCCGCACAAGGGGTACGCGAAGTTAACCTGTTGGGTCAAAACGTCAACGCCTATCGTGGCGAAAATTTTGATGGCAGCATCTGCACGTTTGCCGATTTGCTGCGTCTGGTAGCGGCAATAGACGGAATCGATCGCCTGCGCTTCATCACCAGTCACCCGATTGAGTTTACCGACGATATCATCAGCGTCTATGAAGATACCCCTGAATTGGTGAGCTTCCTTCATCTGCCGGTGCAAAGCGGTTCCGATCGTATTCTGACCATGATGAAGCGTCGCCATACCGCGCTGGAATACAAAGCGATTATTCGTAAACTGCGCAGCGCGCGACCGGATATTCATATCAGTTCCGACTTTATTATCGGCTTCCCTGGTGAAACCCAGGAAGATTTTGAACAAACCATGAAACTGATTGGTGACGTCAATTTTGATATGAGCTTTAGCTTTATCTACTCTGCGCGTCCGGGTACTCCCGCTGCAGACATGGTTGATGATGTCAGCGAAGAAGAGAAAAAACAGCGCCTGTATATTCTGCAAGAACGTATCAGCCAGCAGGCGATGCAGTTCAGCCGCCGTATGTTAGGCAGCATCCAACGTATTCTGGTGGAAGGTACATCGCGTAAAAGCGTGATGGAACTGTCAGGTCGTACGGAAAATAACCGCGTGGTTAACTTCGAAGGCACACCGGATATGATTGGTAAGTTCGTCGATGTTGAAATTGTCGACGTTCGTCCGAATTCACTGCGCGGTGTGGTTGTTAAAACGGAAGACCAAATGGGCCTGCGCATCAGCGAGTCTCCGGCCTCCGTGATTGCACGTACCCGCAAAGAGAACGATATCGGCGTCGGCCTCTATCAGCCATGATGGATGACCCGCACGGGCGATACGTTCGTTCGCCCGTGCACTTGCCAACCGCGCGTCATCACCACTTGCACCTTTCCCTATTACCGATAAATAATTCAATCATCATCTTGCACCTTATTGCTCTCATCACCCACGATGACGAGCGCTGATATACCAAGAGGAATAATTTGAACGTTACGATAAAAGAGATTGCCCTCGAACCTGCTGATAATAAACGCCTGCTTAATCTGTGCGGCCCCTTTGATAGCAATATCAAACAGTTGGAGCGCCGTCTCGGAATCGAAATCAACCGTCGAGACAATAAATTCAAACTGGTCGGAAAAGGCCTGTGCATTGAGGCGGCGGCAGATATTCTGCAACGTCTCTATGTGGATACCGCGCCCGTGCGTGGCGTGGAAGGGGATATTGACCCGGAGCAGATTCATCTGTCCATCAAAGAATCAGGCGTGCTTGAGCAAAGCGCCGAGAGCGTGCCGGATTTTGGCAAGGCGATCAACATCCGTACCAAACGCGGCATCATCAAGCCGCGCACACCGAATCAGGCGCAGTATATCGCCAATATCCTCGACCATGATATCACCTTCGGCGTAGGCCCTGCGGGAACGGGGAAAACCTATCTGGCGGTCGCGGCGGCGGTGGATGCGCTCGAGCGTCAGGATATCCGCCGCATTCTGTTAACGCGCCCAGCCGTTGAAGCGGGAGAAAAACTTGGCTTTCTGCCCGGTGATTTGAGCCAAAAGGTCGATCCTTATCTGCGCCCGCTCTACGATGCATTATTCGAAATGCTGGGGTTTGAGCGCGTGGAAAAACTCATTGAGCGCAACGTGATTGAAGTAGCGCCGTTGGCCTATATGCGCGGTCGCACGCTGAACGACGCCTTTATCATCCTCGATGAGAGCCAGAACACCACCATCGAACAGATGAAGATGTTCCTGACCCGTATTGGCTTCAACTCCAAGGCCGTCATCACGGGTGACATCACCCAGATTGACCTGCCACGTAATATCAAATCGGGGCTACGCCACGCGATTGACGTGTTGGCCGATGTGGAAGAGATCAGCTTTAACTTCTTTCACAGTGAAGATGTGGTACGCCACCCGGTGGTTGCGCGCATCGTCAACGCCTATGAAGCCTGGGAAGAAGCCGACCAGAAACGCCGTGCCGCGCAGGCCGAAGAGCGCAAACGCGAAGCACAAGCAGCCAGTGCCCCCGCCGTATCAGAAGCGGGTGATAAGCAGGAGTCACAATGAGTCAGGTTATTCTCGATTTACAAATCGCCAGCGACAATACAGCAGGCTTGCCCAGCGAGCAGGATTTTCAGCGTTGGCTGGAGGCAGTACTGCCGCAGTTTCAACCAGAAGCGGAAGTCACTATTCGTATCGTTGATGAAGCGGAAAGCCACGAACTGAATCACACCTATCGCGGCAAAGATAAGCCCACCAACGTGCTCTCTTTTCCGTTTGAAGCGCCGCCTGAAGTCGAATTGCCGCTATTAGGCGATCTGATCATTTGCCGCCAGGTGGTGGAGCAGGAAGCCATTGAACAGCAAATAACCGCAGAATCCCACTGGGCACATATGGTGATACACGGCTGTCTGCATCTGCTGGGTTATGATCACATCGAGGACGATGAAGCAGAAGAGATGGAAGCGCTGGAAACCGAGATCATGCAGCAAATGGGTTATGCTGACCCTTACTTGTCCGAAAAAGAGTAAGCCAAGGCAGCAACGTGAAGTATGACGGATATATTCTGTTATCATGAAAAATACAGTAGATTACCGTGAGCCTCGGTATTTTTCTTGATGGCGCATTTTTCGTTATGATGCCCTCTTCGTCATCATAACTTAACGGCGTTATGGTTAAACATAACGCCACGCGCGGTAATCACCGTGCACCTTTATGTCAACCCGCCCGCACGCCTGATGGTCTTACAGCGCATGCCCCTTTTGCGTGGTTGATGATAATTGACTAACCAGAGAGACAGTAAATAAAACGCCATGAGCGACGACCATTCTCAAAACAGCGATAGCCCCAGCCCCAAGAAAGGATTCTTCTCACTGATCCTTAACCAGCTTTTTCATGGTGAACCCAAGGATCGTAGTGACCTCCTCGCCTTTATCCGTGATTCCGAACAAAACGATCTGATCGACCCAGACACCCGCGACATGCTCGAAGGGGTAATGGATATCGGGGAGCAGCGCGTACGGGATATCATGATCCCTCGTTCGCAAATGATCACGTTGAAGCACAATCAAACGCTGGAAGAGTGTTTGGATGTGATCATCGAATCAGCGCATTCGCGCTTTCCGGTGATCAGCGAAGACAAGGACCACATTGAAGGCATCCTGATGGCCAAGGATCTGCTGCCGTTTATGCGCAGCGATGCCGAGCCGTTCAGCATGGAACAGGTGCTGCGTCCCGCCGTCGTGGTGCCGGAAAGTAAACGCGTGGACCGTATGCTGCACGAGTTCCGTTCCCTGCGTTATCATATGGCTATCGTCATCGATGAGTTTGGCGGTGTTTCTGGTCTGGTCACCATTGAAGATATTCTTGAGCTGATCGTTGGCGAAATCGAAGATGAGTACGATGACGAAGAAGATCGCGATATTCGTCAACTGAACCGACACACCTATACCGTAAGAGCGTTAACGCTGATTGAAGATTTCAATGAGGCGTTTGGCACCCAGTTCAGCGATGAAGAAGTGGACACCATCGGCGGGCTAGTAATGCAAGCCTTCGGCCATCTGCCAGCGCGTGGTGAAACCATCGACATCAACGGTTACCTGTTCAAAGTTGCCATGGCGGACAGCCGACGTATTATTCAGACTCATGTCAGAATCCCTGACGAGGCGCCTCAACCAACACTGGAACCTTAATTCGACAATGTCTGTCATGTCTGTTTTACGACGCCAGCGGGTGCGCATCCTGCTGGCGCTGTTCTGCGGTGCCTGGGGCACCTTGGCGTTTTCACCGTTTGATTTCTGGCCCGCCGCGCTGATTTCTCTGTGCGGATTGCAAGCCCTGACGCTGAACAGAACCTGGCGGCAATCCGCCGCTATTGGTTTTAGCTGGGGCTTTGGCCTGTTTGGCAGCGGTGTGAACTGGGTGTATGTCAGTATCGCCGAGTTCGGCGGCATGCCGGAAGCTATTAACGTATTTCTGGTGGTGTTGCTGGCGCTGTATCTGTCACTTTACCCCGCGCTCTTCGCGGGGCTGTTAACGCGCATTTGGCCGCGAACGACGCTGGTGCGTCTGATCGTGGTCGCGCCAGTCCTGTGGCAGTTCACCGAGTGGCTGCGCGGTTGGGTACTCACCGGCTTTCCCTGGCTGCAATTTGGCTATAGCCAGATTGACGGGCCGCTGCAAGGCCTAGCGCCACTGCTTGGGGTTGATGGTATCAACCTCTTGTTGGTGATCATTGCCGGCCTGCTGGTATTCGGTACCACACGACGCAAAACCATCCCGCTTTACTGCGCCATTGCGCTGCTGCTTCTGCCTTGGCCGTTGAAGTTTATCCACTGGTTCACGCCTCAACCAGAGCGCGCGGTCAACGTTGCGTTGGTGCAAGGCAATATTGCCCAGGCGCAAAAATGGGATCCCAACGCGCTGCAACAGATTCTGAACATCTACCGCGACGCCACGGTTCCTTATCTGGATAAAGCGCCGATCGTTATCTGGCCAGAATCGGCCATCCCTGATATAGAAACGCGCCAGCAAGACTACTTGCAGCACATCGACGACTTGCTGCGTGCACACAGCAGCAGTCTGGTCACCGGCGTTGTAGATGCACGCCGGCGCACCAACGAGCAGGTTGACTTCTACAACAGCATTATCGTGCTGGGTGGCAGCGAGTCGTACCGTTATCCCAGCAGCAACCGCTACAACAAGAATCATCTGGTGCCGTTTGGTGAGTTTGTTCCGCTGGAAACGCTGTTGCGGCCGTTGGCACCGTTTTTCGATCTGCCAATGTCTTCGTTTAGTCGTGGTCCATACCAACAACCTCAACTTATGGTAAACGGTATACGGATGACGGCCACGGTCTGCTATGAAATTATTCTCGGGCAGCAAGTGCGCGATAACTTCCGACCTGACACCGATATGCTGCTGACTATCTCCAACGATGCCTGGTTTGGTCGTTCTATCGGCCCATGGCAACATTTTCAGATGGCTCGCATGCGTGCGCTTGAGTTAGGGCGTCCGCTACTGCGTGCGACCAACAATGGCGTGACTGCCGTGATCGGTCCACAGGGTGAAATCAGTGCCGAACTGCCGCAGTTTACGCGCAAGGTGCTGCTCACCAAGGTGACACCCACCACGGGTATCACCCCTTACGCCCGCTTTGGTGCCTGGCCAATGTGGATCATTCTCGCCGTGCTGGTCGTTGTAGCCTGCATCGCGCGTCTGCGTCGTTAACACAATAACCGGCAGGCGCGACCTGCCGGTTTCCCGTCAATACTTACCATACCTTCGTGTAATACCCGCCCTCTCCTATTTGCATAATTGGCACATCATTTGCTTATTATTCATTGAATAACAGAGTGTAACGGGATGATTCCGTTGTTTGCTTTCTGAAAACCAGCGAAAAAGCACCCTGATGGGGCAATCAGCGCACCAAAATAGTGCTAAACGATTTTAGTGCAGTGATTTAGTGCAGTTGAGTTCTCAAAAGACAAACAAATTTATTTCATTTTGTTCACAATCGGCTATTTTTTAAAGATAAAGGCAAGTACTCGCTCTTTTATGGTGCATAACCTGTCGCACCCGAGAGAGCGCTCTATCGGCATGATTGAATTCGCAACCGCCTTAGCGTCATAGCGACTGCCGTCATCACAACAGCAAAGGAGTTACAACATGCAAATGCGTAAACTGGCACTGTCACTGCTTCTGATTGGTACAGCCGCAAGCAGCCTGGCTCATGCAGAAGAATTAACGGGGACGCTGAAAAAGATCAAAGACAATGGCGTCATCGTTGTTGGCCACCGTGAGTCTTCCGTGCCATTTTCCTACTATGATAACCAACAGAAAGTGGTTGGTTACTCTCAGGATTACTCGAACAAAATTGTCGATGCGGTCAAAGCGAAAATTGGCGTTGCCGATCTTCAGGTCAAACTGATCCCGATCACGTCCCAGAACCGTATCCCGTTGCTGCAAAATGGCACCTTTGATTTTGAGTGTGGTTCCACCACCAACAACCTGGAACGTCAGCAACAAGCCGCCTTCTCCAATACCATCTTTATCGTTGGTACGCGCCTGCTGACTAAAAAAGACTCGGGCATTAAAGACTTCCCGGATCTGGCGGGTAAAACCGTGGTCGTTACCTCTGGCACCACCTCTGAAAAACTGCTTAACCAGTTGAACGAAGAGAAAAAACTTAACATGCGTATCATCAGCGCCAAAGACCATGGCGATGCCTTCCGCACCATGGAAACTGGCCGCGCCGTTGCCTTTATGATGGATGATGCGTTGCTGGCCGGTGAACGCGCCAAAGCCAAACAGCAGAGCGACTGGGTGATCGTCGGCACAGCGCAATCTGAAGAAGCCTATGGCTGTATGCTGCGTAAGGACGACCCGCAGTTCAAAAAACTGGTCGATGACACCATCGCGACGTTGCAAACCTCCGGTGAAGCGGAAAAATCCTTTGATCGCTGGTTCAAGCAGCCAATTCCGCCTAAAGATCTCAACATGAACTTCGATTTGTCAGCCGAGATGAAAGCGCTGTTTAAAGCGCCTAACGATAAAGCATTAAACTAACAACAAGTGAAAACAAGGGCAGACAGCTTGCCCTCGATTGTTGACTCGTGGCTGGACAGACAGGCGTCAGACGGTCGTTCCCCGTCTGGCGTCCCGGCCCAAGCAGTGGATATCGCAGGTGTTGATTAACCGCACTGCCCTTTCCCACCAATGGGTTATCGCCACTCATCAATCTTCAGGGTAGCTCTGCTACCCTTTTTTTACCGGAGTTTGCTATGTCTATAGATTGGAACTGGGGTATTTTTTTACAAGCCGCCCCGTTCGGTAATACCACGTACCTTGGGTGGATTTGGTCTGGGTTGCAGGTCACTGTGGCGCTGTCAGTCTGCGCCTGGATCATTGCCTTCGTTGTCGGCTCGATTTTCGGCATCTTACGCACCGTACCCAACCGTTTTCTGTCAGGTCTCGGCACCTGCTATGTGGAAATGTTCCGTAACGTTCCGCTTATTGTCCAATTTTTCGCCTGGTATCTGGTGGTTCCCGAATTACTGCCGCAAAACATCGGCATGTGGTTTAAAGCGGAACTGGATCCCAACATTCAGTTTTTCGTCTCTTCCATGGTTTGTTTAGGCCTGTTTACCGCCGCTCGCGTCTGTGAGCAGGTGCGCGCCGGCATCCAATCTTTGCCGCGCGGCCAGAAAGCGGCGGCGCTCGCGATGGGACTAACGTTGCCGCAAACCTACCGCTACGTTCTGCTGCCCAACGCGTATCGCATTATCGTACCGCCCCTGACGTCCGAAATGCTCAACCTGGTGAAAAACTCGGCTATCGCCTCGACCATCGGGCTGGTGGACATGGCGGCACAGGCGAACAAGCTGCTGGATTACTCTGCGCACGCCTATGAGTCCTTTACCGCCATCACGTTGGCGTATGTCGCCATTAACGCCATCATCATGCTTATTATGCAAGTGGTTGAGAAAAAGACCCGTTTGCCCGGCAATATGGGGAGTAAATAATGTACGAATTTGACTGGAGCTCCATTGCGCCAAGCATGCCCTACCTGCTGCAAGGGCTAGTGGTCACACTGAAAATTACGGTGACTGCCGTGGTGTTTGGCATCCTGTGGGGAACCGTTCTGGCAGTAATGCGACTGTCGACTTTCGCCCCGATTCGCTGGTTTGCCAAGGGCTACGTTAACATCTTCCGCTCCATCCCTTTGGTGATGGTGCTGTTGTGGTTCTACCTTGTGGTTCCTAGCTTATTACAAAATGTGCTTGGGCTATCACCAAAAACGGATATTCGTCTGATCTCCGCTATGGTAGCCTTTTCGCTGTTTGAAGCCGCCTATTACTCTGAAATTATCCGTGCGGGCATACTCAGCATTTCACGCGGGCAATCATCCGCCGCGTTGGCGCTCGGCATGACGCAGTGGCAATCCATGAAGCTGGTGATACTGCCGCAGGCGTTTCGCGCCATGGTGCCGTTGCTTCTGACGCAGGGAATCGTTCTGTTCCAGGACACCTCGCTGGTGTACGTACTGAGCCTGGCGGATTTCTTCCGCACCGCGTCAACCATTGGTGAGCGCGACGGAACCCAAGTGGAAATGGTGCTGTTTGCCGGATTGGTTTATTTCGTTATCAGCATTAGCGCATCAATGCTGGTCAGTTACCTGAAAAGAAGGACTGTTCGATGATTACGCTAAAAAATGTTTCCAAATGGTATGGTCACTTTCAGGTGCTCTCCGATTGCTCAACAGAAGTGAAGAAAGGTGAAGTGGTGGTCGTTTGTGGGCCGTCAGGCTCCGGGAAATCCACATTGATCAAAACGGTTAACGGCCTTGAACCCGTGCAGCAAGGTCAGATTGACGTTAACGGCATCTCGGTTAACGACAAGAAAACCAATCTGGCGCAATTGCGCTCCAAAGTGGGCATGGTGTTTCAGCATTTTGAACTGTTTCCGCACCTCTCCATCATTGAGAACCTGACGCTGGCGCAGGTGAAAGTGCTCAAGCGTGACAAAGGGGCCGCGCGTGAAAAGGCCACCAAGCTCCTCAATCGCGTGGGTTTGTCTGCGCACGCTAACAAATTTCCCGGCCAGCTATCCGGCGGTCAGCAACAGCGTGTCGCCATTGCGCGCGCACTTTGCATGGATCCGATTGCCATGCTGTTTGACGAACCGACTTCCGCACTCGATCCGGAAATGATCAACGAGGTGCTGGATGTCATGGTTGAGCTGGCGCAAGAAGGCATGACAATGATGGTCGTTACCCACGAAATGGGCTTTGCACGCAAAGTGGCACACCGCGTCATTTTCATGGATGAAGGCAAGATTGTGGAAGATACACCAAAAGATGAGTTCTTCAACAATCCCAAATCTGAGCGCGCGAAAGACTTTTTGGCGAAGATCCTGCACTAAGCCACGACTCAGTATCGCAACGTCAGGCGTTCCCGCGCAAGCGGGAACGTACTTCGCGTAAACCACCCCGCTCAGGGCTGAAAAGGCTGGCGCTGAAACTGATCGTGCTCGCACTTCGGGCAACGAGGCAGCACTTCTGGCGTATAGAATGCCACGTGGTGATGGCAGTTTTCACACACCAAATTACCCAACCCAACCACTTCGCCACTGTGGTAAACGCCGTGATGGCTGACATCTTTAAACAGCGCCTGCCATTCCAACTGGGTTTTATCCGTGATATCCACCAACTCTTGCCATAGGCTCTCCTTGATCACACGCAGAAACACGCTATCGGATAAATCCTCTTCCTGGCTATCCGTGTAACGCTGAGCAAATTCGGCCAAATCGCGCTCCACGGACTGAAGAATATCGTCACGCTCGCGGTGGGTGAGATCTTCACTGTCATGTAAGCTCTCCCGGGCGTGATGTAGCATCTGCGTCAGATCGCGTTCACCGGCGCTTAAACGCGCCATGATGGAAGACATCAGCGCACGATAATGCCGGGCTTTCTTGTTCATGGTGCCTCCTGAATACGCGAGTTGGTTAAC
Organism: Candidatus Symbiopectobacterium sp. NZEC135; assembly: GCF_025962695.1. NCBI lineage: Bacteria > Pseudomonadati > Pseudomonadota > Gammaproteobacteria > Enterobacterales > Enterobacteriaceae > Symbiopectobacterium > Candidatus Symbiopectobacterium sp. NZEC135. The sequence continues at coordinate 110,739 of NZ_JAGFPF010000004.1, forward strand.
ATTGGCGAAGAAATGACGATGTCTGCTTAGCTATCCCTCTCTATTTTAGACGGTTTTAAGCACTATTCTTGCACCTCACCTCGCTTTACCCCACTTTTTACCAACTTTGTGGCTTGCATCCATATACCCTAAATAATTCGAGTTGCAGGAAGGCGGCAAGGGAGAGAATCCCGATGAGCTTACTCAGGTAAGTGATTCGGGTGAACGAGTGTAGCCAACGCACCTGCAACTTGAAGTATGACGGGTATAAATCGGCGCTTAGGGTGCAGAGACGGTTGTTGCCAGCATTGCTTATCAGCTATGCTATGCGGATCATTATGATGAATCGGAACACGCTACGGGTGTAGCGCTTCTTTACTAAATAGGACCCCTGGCTGCCATGCAAGAGCAATACCGCCCAGAAGAGATAGAAACTCGCGTCCAGCTTCACTGGCAAGAAAACAAAACGTTTAAAGTGACCGAAGAGCCCGGCAAGGAAAAGTACTACTGCCTTTCCATGCTCCCCTACCCTTCTGGCCGCCTACACATGGGGCACGTACGTAATTACACCATCGGTGACGTTATTTCCCGCTACCAACGTATGTTGGGGAAAAATGTCCTGCAACCGATCGGGTGGGATGCCTTCGGTCTGCCAGCGGAAGGGGCTGCGGTAAAAAATAACACTGCACCAGCTCCCTGGACCTATGCCAACATCGATTACATGAAAAACCAGTTGAAGCTGCTGGGCTTTGGCTATGACTGGGATCGTGAAGTTGCTACTTGTAAACCCGATTACTACCGTTGGGAACAGTGGTTCTTCACCAAGCTGTATGAAAAAGGTCTGGTCTACAAGAAGACGTCTGCGGTGAACTGGTGCCCGAACGATCAGACGGTACTGGCTAACGAACAGGTTATCGATGGCTGCTGCTGGCGCTGTGACAGCAAAGTGGAGCGTAAAGAGATCCCGCAGTGGTTTATCAAAATCACCGATTACGCCGATCAACTGCTCAACGATCTGGATACGCTTGAAAGCTGGCCGGAGCAGGTCAAAACCATGCAGCGTAACTGGATTGGCCGTTCGGAAGGGGTGGAAATCACCTTTGACGTGGCAGACAGCGCTGACAAGCTGACCGTTTACACCACGCGTCCGGATACCTTTATTGGTGCCACCTATGTCGCCGTTGCTGCCGCGCACCCGCTGGCGCTGCGCGCCGCCGCGACTAACCCGGCGTTGACCGCGTTTATCGATGAATGCCGTAACACCAAGGTTGCCGAAGCCGATATGGCGACCATGGAGAAAAAGGGTATGGCGACAGGCCTGTTCGTGGTGCATCCACTGACCGGCGAAAAACTGCCCGTATGGGCAGCCAACTTCGTGCTGATGGATTACGGCACTGGCGCGGTGATGGCCGTTCCAGGCCACGACCAGCGCGACTGGGAATTTGCCACCAAATATCAGTTGACGATCAAACCCGTTATTCTAAACCTGGACGGCAGCGAACCCGATATCTCTGCGCAAGCCATGACGGAGAAAGGCGCACTGTTCAACTCAGGCGAATTCAGCGGTCTGGACCACGAAGCGGGCTTTAACGCCATTGCTGACAAGCTGGTCGCACTCGGCGTCGGTGCACGCAAAGTTAACTATCGCCTGCGCGATTGGGGTGTATCCCGCCAGCGTTACTGGGGTGCTCCGATCCCGATGATGACGTTGGAAGATGGCACCGTTATCCCGACACCGGAAGATCAGTTGCCGGTGATTCTGCCGGAAGACGTGACGATGGATGGCATTACCAGCCCCATCAAGGCCGACCCCAACTGGGCGAAAACCACCGTCAACGGTCAGCCCGCGCTGCGTGAAACCGATACCTTTGATACCTTTATGGAATCTTCCTGGTACTACGCGCGCTACACCTGCCCACAATACGATCAGGGTATGCTCGATCCGGCTGCCGCTAACTACTGGCTGCCCGTCGATCAATACGTGGGCGGTATCGAACACGCCATCATGCACCTGATGTATTTCCGCTTCTTCCACAAGTTGATGCGTGATGCAGGTCTGGTTACGTCCGATGAACCCGCCAAGCGCCTGTTGTGTCAGGGGATGGTATTGGCTGATGCCTTCTACTACACCGGCAACAGCGGCGAACGTATCTGGGTATCACCGTCTGACGTCACCGTGGAGCGTGATGACAAAGGACGCATCCTGAAAGCCTTCGATGCAGAAGGCCGCGAACTGGTGTACGCCGGGATGAGCAAAATGTCGAAATCGAAGAACAACGGTATCGACCCGCAGGTGATGGTAGAGAAATACGGTGCCGACACCGTGCGTCTGTTTATGATGTTCGCCTCTCCGGCAGAAATGACGCTGGAATGGCAGGAGTCCGGGGTTGAAGGGGCTAACCGCTTCCTCAAACGCGTGTGGAAACAGGTTTACGACCACACGGAAAAAGGCGCTACCGGTGCGCTGGATGTTTCCGCGCTGACCGAAGATCAGAAAGCACTGCGTCGCGACCTACACAAAACCATCGCGAAAGTCACCGATGATATTGGTCGTCGTCAGACGTTCAACACCGCTATCGCCGCCGTGATGGAACTGATGAACAAACTGGCAAAAGCGCCGCAAGAAAGTGACCAGGATCGCGCACTGACTCAGGAAGCGCTGTTGGCCGTGGTGCGTATGCTGTACCCGTTCACACCGCACGCCTGCTTCACGTTGTGGCAGGCGCTGGGTGGCAATGGCGATATCGACACGGCCCCGTGGCCTGTTGCCGATGAAGACGCCATGGTGGAAGACTCCAAACTGGTCGTGGTGCAAGTGAACGGCAAGGTACGCGGCAGAATTACCGTTGCTGCCGATGCCACGCAGGAGCAGGTTCAGGCGCGTGCCGCACAGGAACATCTGGTGGCAAAATACCTGGAAGGCGTTACAGTACGTAAAGTCATTTACGTTCCGGGCAAACTGCTTAACCTGGTTGTAGGTTAAGCCAAGGAGGCACTGTGCGACATCGTTTATTCACGTTGTTGCTGGGGTTGGCGGTGCTGGTCACCGCTGGCTGCGGTTTTCATCTGCGTGGCACAACACAACTGCCCAGCGAATTGAAGGTATTAACGCTGACCAGTAACGATCCTTTTGGTCCGTTAACCCGGGCTATTCGCGATCAGCTGCGTGCCAGTGATGTAAGAATCGAGGAAGACGCCACGCGTCAGGATATCGCATCCCTACGTATTCTCGGCTCCACGGAAACCAGAGACACTGTCTCTATTTTCCAGGACGGGACCACCGCAGAGTACCAACTGGTACTGACCGTTCAGGCGCAGGTGCTGCTGCCGGGTGAGGATATTTATCCGCTATCAGTCACAGTGTTCCGCACCTTCTTTGATAACCCACTCGCCGCGTTGGCAAAAGACGCCGAGCAGGACATCATACGTAAGGAGATGCGCAGTCAGGCTGCCGAGCAGTTAGTGCGTAAACTAGTGACCATCAACGGCAGTGATGAGGTGAAAAACCGTCAGCAACGTGCCGCGGCCGTCAGCGCTAACAACGGGCGTTCATGATTCGTATCTATCCAGAACAGCTTGCCGCGCAGCTCAATGAAGGGCTGCGCGCTTGCTATCTGCTGTTTGGTAACGATCCGCTGTTGTTACAGGAAAGCCTGGATACGCTGCGCCATCGCGCACGTGAGCAGGGTTTCACCGAGCATTTCAGTTTCACACTCGATCAAAGCACTGATTGGGATGCGGTTTTCAGCGTATGTCAGGCACTTAGCCTGTTCGCCTCACGGCAGAGCCTGCTGCTGCAACTGCCGGAAAACGGCCCCAATGCCGCCATGGCAGAAAATCTGGTTAAACTGGCTGGACTGCTGCATCAGGACGTATTGCCTATTCTACGCGGCAGCAAACTCACCAAAGCGCAAGAAAACAGCGCCTGGTATAAAGCACTGTCGCAAAACGGCGTAATCATCAACTGTTTAACGCCAGAACAGGCGCAATTACCGCGCTGGGTGGCGCAACGCGCCAAGCAACGCAAACTGCAGCTGGATGATGCCGCCACACAACTGCTGTGTTATTGCTATGAAGGCAATTTGCTGGCGTTGATGCAGGCGCTGGAACGTCTGTCACTGCTCTATCCTGACGGCAAGCTCACGCTGCCGCGCGTTGAGCAGGCGGTAAACGATGCCGCGCACTTCACGCCGTTTCACTGGCTGGATGCTGTGCTGGCAGGCAAAAGCAAACGCGCCTGGCATGTGTTGCAACAGCTACAGGCAGAAGACAGCGAACCCGTGATTCTGCTGCGCACGCTCCAGCGCGAGCTGACACTGTTGGTCACCTTGCAGCGCAACATGACAACGACACCGTTACGCACGCTGTTTGATCAGCATAAGGTGTGGCAAAACCGACGCGCGCTGCTCACTCAGGCACTCGAACGGCTCAATGGACGCCAGTTGCAGCAGGCCATGCACCTGCTGACGCGATTAGAACTGACGCTAAAACAGGATTATGGCCAATCCATCTGGTCAGAAATGCAAACGCTGACGCTGTTATTGTGCGGCAAAGCGCTTGCGCCGGGTATGGTCAACGCCGATGAATAACATTACTCCTGCTGAATTGATCGCCTACTTCGGCGGCACCTTTGATCCGATTCATTATGGGCATTTACGCCCAGTCACCGCATTAGCGGATGAAATAGGCGTAACGCGCATCACGCTGATGCCCAATAACGTACCGCCTCACCGCGAACAGCCTGAAGCCACCGCGCAACAGCGCAAACGCATGGTGGAACTCGCCATCGCCGAGACGCCATTATTCAGCGTGGATGACCGCGAATTGCAGCGCATCACGCCGTCTTATACCATTGATACCATGGAGATGATCCGCGCAGAAATGGGCGATAACATTCCGCTGGCCTTTATCATCGGCCAGGATTCGCTGCTCACATTACACACCTGGCACCGTGGACGCGATCTGCTCAACGTCTGTCATCTTCTGGTCTGCGCCCGTCCAGGCTACCGCACCATGTTGGACACACCAGAACAGCAGGCGTGGCTGGAAGCGCACAGCGCTGAAAATGCCGCCGCTCTTCACACACAGCCGCACGGATTGATCTATTTGGCGCATACGCCACTGGTCACTGTTTCTGCCACAGATATTCGCCAGCGCCGTCAGAAGGGCGAGTCCTGCGACGATTTGGTTCCCCCTGCCGTGCTGCATTTTATGGATGCTCACGACTTATACCGTTAACCCGCTTCCCACATACCACTCTCTCAGCGGGCATGCTATACTCCGCCGCTGGTTTTTCAGTCCGGTAAAAACGGTAAAGCGCGTTGTCTACGCCACCAAATGGGTCGTTAATACCCTGAAACACCAGCGGTGCGTCACGCATAAACACGCAACCTTTTTTACCCCGCCGGAGCACATTTCTCCGGATGAACCGCCAAGCAGGAGGAACCTTTGCAAGGCCAAGCACTCCAAGATTTTGTTATTGATAAAATAGATGATTTAAAAGGCCAGGATATCGTTGCGCTGAACGTGCGTGGCAAATCCAGCATTACCGACTGCATGATCATCTGCACCGGAACATCCAGCCGCCACGTCTCGTCTATCGCTGACCATGTGGTACAAGCCTCGCGCGCCGCCGGAATGATCCCACTGGGTGTTGAAGGTGAACAGGGTGCTGATTGGGTGGTTGTCGATCTCGGTGATGTGATGGTGCACGTGATGCAGGAAGAGAGCCGCCACCTGTACGAACTGGAAAAGCTGTGGAGCTAGCATGAGGCTGCAACTGGTCGCCGTTGGTACCAAAATGCCAGACTGGGTGCAAACAGGCTTTTCGGATTATCTGCGACGCTTTCCCAAAGACATGCCCTTCGAGCTCACAGAGATCCCTGCCGGTAAACGGGGCAAGAATGCGGATATCAAACGCATTCTCGAGCGCGAAGGTGAACTGATGCTGGCGGCAATAGGCAAAGGTAACCGCATTGTGACGCTGGATATTCCCGGTACGCCGTGGGAAACGCCGCAGCTTGCCAGCCAGTTAGAACGCTGGAAACAGGATGGACGCGATGTCAGCCTACTGATTGGTGGCCCGGAAGGGCTGGCCCCCGCTTGCAAAGCGGCGGCGGAGCAAAGCTGGTCGCTGTCACCGTTAACGCTGCCGCACCCGCTGGTGCGTGTATTGGTGGCCGAAAGCCTGTATCGAGCGTGGAGCATCACCACCAATCACCCTTACCATAGAGAGTAAGACTGTACGATGAAACACACGAAATAGTTGCCGGATGAAAACAGAACATAAACCCTTTCGTGATTATTCGGCGGAATCCGCCCTTTTCGTACGTCGTGCTTTAGTGGCGTTCATCGGCATTTTGCTGCTTTCCGGCGTGCTGGTGACCAATCTGTACCATTTACAAGTGGTGCGCGTTGATGACTACCGCACACGCTCAAACGCAAACCGTATTAAGCTGGTGCCCATCGCGCCCAGCCGCGGCATCATTTACGATCGCAACGGTATCCCACTGGCGCTCAACCGCACCATTTACCAGCTTGAGTTGGTGCCGGATAAAGTTGATAACCTGCAAGATACGCTGGCTGCTCTGAAACCCATCGTCAATCTCACTGATGATGATTTGGAAAACTTCGAGAAAGAACGTAAACGCTCACGCCGCTTCACCTCCATTCCGGTTAAAACCGCCTTAAGCGATGTTGATGTCGCCCGGTTTGCCGTCAACCAATACCGTTTTCCCGGCGTGGAAGTCAAAGGCTATCAACGCCGCTATTACCCGTATGGCTCTGCCCTCACCCATGTCCTCGGCTACGTATCAAAAATCAACGATAAAGACGTAGAGCGACTGAGTAAGGAAGAAAAAATTGCTGATTACGCCGCCACGCGCGACATCGGGAAACTGGGCATTGAGCGCTATTACGAAGATATTCTGCACGGTAAACCCGGTTATGAAGAGGTAGAAGTCAATAACCGTGGTCGCGTCATCCGTCAACTGCACGAGCAGCCGCCACAAGCGGGTCAGGATATCTATCTCACCATCGATCTCAACCTGCAAATCTACGTTGAAAAACTGCTGGAAGGCAGCCGGGCAGCGGTGGTGATTATCGACCCACGCGATGGTGGCCTACGCGCGCTGGTTTCCACCCCGAGCTACGATCCTAATCTGTTCGTTGACGGCATCTCGGCCAAAGACTATCGGGCACTGCTTAATGATCCTAACAAACCGCTGATCAATCGTGCCACGCAGGGGCTGTATCCTCCGGCTTCAACGGTGAAACCCTATATTGCCGCCTCTGCCTTAAGTGCCAATGTGATTACCCCCACCACCTCGCTGTTCGATCCCGGCTGGTGGCAATTACCGGGTTCAGAAAAACGGTTCCGCGACTGGAAAAAGTGGGGGCATGGCCGCTTGAACGTGACCAAATCCCTGGAAGAATCTGCGGATACCTTCTTCTATCAGGTCGCTTATGACATGGGTATCGATCGCTTGGCAGAATGGATGAACAAATTCGGCTACGGTGAATACACCGGCATCGACCTGGCAGAAGAACGCTCCGGCAATATGCCCACGCGCGAATGGAAGCAAAAACGCTTCAAACGCCCCTGGTATCAAGGGGACACCATTCCGGTCGGCATTGGTCAAGGCTACTGGATTGCCACGCCGATTCAAATGGCGAAAGCACTGACGACGCTTATCAACGATGGCAACGTGAAAACACCACACCTGCTTTATAGCGCTCGCAATAGCGGCATCATCGTGCCTTATCGTCAGCAAGAAGTGTCACGACTTAGCGATGTACGTGCCAGCTATTGGGAAATCGCCAAAGACGGGATGTACGGGGTGGCTAACCGTCAGAACGGTACTGCGCATAAATTTTTCGCTGATGCGCCTTATAAGATTGCGGCAAAAACCGGTACCGCGCAGGTATTTGGCCTAAAAGAAAATGAGACCTACAATGCGCATAAAATCGCCGAACACCTGCGCGACCACAAACTGTTGACGGCATTTGCCCCCTATAACAACCCCAAAATTGCCATCTCAATCGTTTTGGAGAATGGCGGTGCAGGTCCTGCGATCAGCGCCTTGGTACGCCAAATGCTCGACCACATTATGCTGGGCGATAACAACACCACATTGCCCGATGCGCCCCCCAGCGCACCCGGTTCTGAAAGCGAGTAACCGCCGCCATGACTGAAAGCCAACAAAAAAGGTCGATTTGGACCAAGATTCATATCGACCTGCCCTTTCTGCTCTGTATTCTGGCGCTGCTGGGGTACAGCTTATTCGTGATGTGGAGCGCCAGCGGCCAGGATATCGGCATGATGGAGCGTAAAGCGGCACAGGTAGCCATTGGGCTTGCCGTAATGATCGCCATGGCGCAAATTCCGCCACGTGTCTACGAAGGCTGGGCCCCCTATCTCTATATCGTGTGCGTCATTCTGTTGATCATGGTGGATGTGTTCGGCCAGATCAGTAAGGGGGCACAGCGCTGGCTGGATCTTGGCTTTGTCCGTTTTCAGCCGTCAGAAATTGCCAAAATTGCCGTGCCGTTGATGGTGGCGCGTTTTATCAACCGTGACATGTGCCCACCGTCGCTGAAAAACACCGGAATCGCCCTGATATTAATCTTTTTACCGACCCTGCTGGTGGCGGCGCAACCCGACCTGGGGACATCGATTCTGATCGCCGCATCCGGCCTGTTTGTGCTTTTTCTCGCGGGCATGAGCTGGCGACTGATCACCGTGGCGCTGGTGTTACTGGCCGCGTTTATTCCGGTGCTCTGGTTCTTCCTGATGCACGATTACCAACGCGCCCGCGTGATGATGCTGCTCGATCCAGAAAGCGATCCGCTGGGGGCGGGCTACCATATTATTCAATCCAAGATTGCTATCGGCTCCGGGGGCTTGTCAGGTAAAGGTTGGTTGCAAGGCACCCAGTCACAGCTCGAATTTCTGCCAGAACGCCACACCGACTTTATTTTTGCCGTATTGGCAGAGGAACTGGGGTTGATTGGGGTGCTGATTCTTATCGCCATGTACCTGTTTGTTATCATGCGCGGTCTGGTGATTGCCGCCAATGCCCAAACCTCGTTTGGTCGGGTGATGGTCGGCGGCCTGATTCTCATTCTGTTCGTCTATGTTTTTGTTAACATCGGTATGGTGAGTGGCATATTGCCCGTGGTTGGGGTGCCACTCCCGCTTATCAGTTACGGCGGCTCGGCGTTGGTGGTGTTGATGGCCGGATTTGGCATCGTGATGTCAATCCACACGCACCGTAAGATGCTCTCGAAAAACTTATAAAGTGAGGTAAACACATGCGTAAGGACTGGCTTTGGGTCAGCATCGCCACCGTGATGCTCGCAGCCTGTACCACCACGGAAACCCCGCGAGCACCGGTCACACAAGCCCCGGCGTATAACGGCCCGGTAGAAGAGATTGGCGGAGCCGAGCCGCGCTATGAGCCCTATAATCCGGGCACGTTGCAGGATTACACCGTCAAGGGCAAAACCTACAAGGTTGTCCAGAATGCGCAGAACTTCTCCGAAGTCGGTCTGGCAACCTGGTACGGTGCTGAAGCCAACGGGAATCGTACCTCTATCGGCGAAATCTTCGATCCCAACGCCATTACTGCCGCACACCCCACACTGCCATTGCCCAGCTATGTCCGCGTGACCAACCTGAGCAACGGCCGCCGTCTGGTGGTTCGCGTGAACGATCGCGGCCCGTATACGCCGGGCAGAATCATCGATCTGTCCAAGGCGGCAGGCGATCGCCTCAATATCTCCAATAACACCAAAGTGAAGGTTGAAGCGATCGTGGTCGCGCCGGATGGCACGCTCTCCGGGCCGGGCACCATTGGGACGACCGTCGCCAAGCAGAGTTTCGCCTTGCCCGATCGCCCGAACCTCGGGGCCAGCGGACTGGGTACGCCCATGATGGAAACCAGTGTGCCGACAGCCATCGCCAGCAGACCCGTCAGCAACAGCGCCATCGGCGTGCAAAATAACAGCGACATGCCCGCCAGCAGCACCAGCACGCGCCAAAGCGGGTTTCTTGGTGCCCCTACCGCCCTGCGTTCTGGCGTATTGGAAGATACCCATGCCGCGACGCCCGTGACCAGCGCACCGGCAACCACAGCCGCGCGCCCGATGTCAGTGGCTCCCACAGCGACACCGATTGGCAACAGTAACGGACGCTATCTGGTGCAGGTCGGGGCACTGAGCGACCCACAGCGTGCGCAAACCTGGCTGAAAAGCCTGAGCGAACGCTTCCACGTAACGGGAAAAGTGACGCCGAGCAACGGATTGTATCGCGTTCAGCTCGGCCCGTTTCAAAACCGCCAGCAGGCCACTGACCTTCAGCAGCGTTTGGCAACGGAAGCGCAGCAGCACGCCTTTGTCACAGCGGCAGACGCGCAATAATCCTCTCGCCCCCTGTCCGCCTGATAACGAGCGGACAGGGGGGATGTTACGCCATTCTGCTTTAGCAAAATCACGTAACGGAATGTCTGGTGCCGCGCTATAACGCATCTGCTATAGTACGGCTCGTTTTTCACTTCACTCCACGGATGTTGTAGTTCCAATCATGAATATTGTTATCACGTCTCGTTTCACCCTAGGTACAGCGCTGGGCACGCTGCTTGCCGTCAGCCTTGCCACAACGGCCCATGCGGAAGACGTCAATCTCAAGACGATGATCCCCGGCGTACCACAAATCGACGCCGAGTCGTACATCCTGATTGATTACAACTCTGGCAAAGTGTTGGCAGAAATGAATGCCGATGCGCGCCGCGATCCCGCAAGCCTGACCAAAATGATGACCAGTTATGTTATCGGTCAGGCGCTGAAATCCGGTAAGATCACCCAGAATGACATCGTGACCGTCGGTAAAGACGCCTGGGCAACCGGCAACCCGACCTTCCAGGGTTCATCGCTGATGTTCCTGAAACCGGGCGATCGTGTACCGGTTTCACAACTCAGTCGCGGCATTATTCTGCAATCGGGTAATGATGCTTGCGTTGCGATGGCAGATTATGTGGCCGGTAGCCAAGATGCCTTCGTTAGCCTGATGAACAACTATGTGAAAGCATTGGGCTTGCAGAATACCAATTTCCAGACCGTGCACGGTCTGGACGCGCCGGGGCAACACAGCTCTGCGCGCGATATGGCATTGATTGGCCAGGCGTTGATTCGCGATGTGCCGGACGAGTACGCCATTTATAAAGAAAGAGAGTTCACGTTTAACAACATCAAACAGACCAACCGTAATGGCCTGTTGTGGGACAGCAGCCTGGCCGTCGACGGCATAAAAACCGGTCACACCAATGCGGCAGGTTACAATCTGGTTGCTTCGGCGACCGAAGGTCAAATGCGTTTGATCTCGGTCGTGATGGGCGGACGCACTTTCAAAGGCCGTGAAACCGAGAGCAAAAAGCTGCTCACCTGGGGTTTCCGTTTCTTTGAAACCGTTGCACCGCTGAAGGCTGGCAAAGAATTTGCGTCTGAACCTGTCTGGTTTGGCGATAGCGACAGGGTTTCCCTGAGCGTGGAAAAAGATGCCTATCTCACCATTCCGCGCGGCCGGATGAAAGATCTGAAAGCCAGCTACGTGCTCAATAACACCGAACTGCACGCCCCGCTGAGCAAGAATCAAGTGGTTGGTACCATCAACTTCCAACTTGATGGCAAAACCATTGAGCAGCGCCCGCTGGTCGTGATGAATGAAGTGAAAGAAGGGGGCATTTTTGGCCGCCTGTTTGACTACATTCGCCTGATGTTCCATCGCTGGTTGGGCTAAGCCCTTGGGTTAGCCATTTTTGGCCCCATATTCAGAGATAATTACTCCCGCTGCGGCGGGAGTTATACTTTATGTTGAACCAAACGCTATTTAATCGCGACGATCAGCATGGGCACCGATCCATCTGGAGAACACATGAAAACCAAACTCAACGAACTGCTCGAATTTCCCTGCTCATTCACCTACCGGGTGATGGGACACGCGCAGCCAGAATTGGTAGACCGCGTTGTCGAAGTGGTGCAACGCCATGCGCCGGGCGACTATAGCCCGCAGGTTAAACCAAGCAGCAAAGGCAACTACCATTCGGTTTCCATCACCATTACCGCCACGCACATTGAACAAGTCGAGACGCTCTATGAAGAGCTGGGCGCTATCGATATCGTGCGCGTCGTGCTGTAAGGGCATGACCCTGCCCGACTGTATAATCGCGGGAAAATGTGTTTCAGTGCTGTTCGCTGGCGCTTCCCGCGACTATAATCGGCTCCATTGTTTTCCTTAACCTGAAGATCACGATGTTGCTACAGGATAAGATCATCGTACGCCAGCTTGGCGTACAACCCTATGAGCCAGTCTCATTGGCAATGCATCAGTTTACCGATTTGCGTGACACACAGAGCGCAGATGAGCTTTGGTTGGTGCAGCACCCTCCCGTTTTTACCCAAGGTCAGGCAGGCAAGGCAGAGCATCTGCTGACTACCGGCGATATTCCGGTCATCCAGAGCGATCGCGGCGGTCAGGTAACCTATCACGGGCCGGGCCAGCAAGTGATGTATGTGCTGGTGGATTTAAAACGCCGAAAAGTGGGCGTGCGGGAATTGGTCACCGCGATTGAAAATACCGTGGTCGGCACGCTGGCGCAGTGTGGTATCACTGCTCATGCCCGCGCTGATGCGCCGGGTGTGTATGTGCAGGAATCTAAAATCTGTTCACTGGGGCTACGCATTCGCAAGGGCTGTTCTTTCCATGGGTTGGCACTCAACATCAACATGGATCTGACACCGTTCCTGCGCATTAACCCGTGCGGTTATGCAGGCATGGTGATGACGCAGGTCAGTCAGCACAAACCCGGCGTGGACGTGGCAGATGTCGCTCCGCTACTGGTAACCACCTTCATGCAACAGCTTGGCTACGCGCAACACACGCCGCTGGTGTGGGATTGGGCGACGCAGGGCGCGCCCGCACCGCACAGTATATCAGCGTGAAATCATGCCGTTGGGGTTATGCTTATCGGTACCAAATCACATTCCGTTTACATTATTTATGCATTTGTGCGACGTAAAGGCTGAATGTCAGACGGCAAAGATGGTATAATTTTTTATAGTTTTTAAAAAAAAGTTTAATTAAAAACATAATCCATTGAATCATAGAGCTTAAATCATGATTCAACCTGTGATTCAGAACTGGAACCTGGCTATCATGAGTAAACCGATTCAGATGGAACGCGGCGTTAAATACCGCGATGCAGACAAAATGGCACTCATCCCGGTACGCACCGTCGTCACTGAGCGGCAGGAGCTACTGCGTAAACCTGAATGGATGAAAATCAAGTTACCTGCCGATTCCAGCCGTATTCAGGGCATCAAGGCAGCCATGCGCAAAAATGGCCTGCATTCTGTCTGTGAAGAAGCCTCTTGCCCGAATCTGGCTGAGTGTTTCAATCACGGTACGGCAACGTTCATGATTCTGGGTGCCATTTGTACCCGCCGCTGTCCGTTCTGCGACGTGGCACATGGTCGCCCGGTCACACCCGATGCCAATGAGCCAGAGAAACTGGCGCAGACCATTCATGACATGGGATTGCGCTACGTGGTTATCACCTCCGTAGACCGTGATGACCTGCGTGACGGTGGCGCACAGCACTTTGCTGACTGCATCGCCGCTATTCGCCGTAAAAACCCGCATATTCGCATTGAGACGCTGGTGCCCGATTTCCGTGGCCGTATGGATAAGGCGTTGGATATCCTGAATGTGATGCCGCCGGATGTGTTCAACCACAATCTGGAAAACGTGCCGCGTCTGTACCGTCAGGTACGCCCTGGAGCTAACTACGAGTGGTCATTGAAGCTGCTTGAAAACTTCAAAGCCATGCATCCTGAAATCCAGACCAAATCCGGCCTGATGGTTGGGCTGGGGGAAACCAACGCCGAGATCGTTGAAGTCATGCGTGACCTGCGTCGCCACGGTGTCACCATGTTGACGTTAGGGCAATATTTGCAGCCGAGCCGTCATCACCTGCCGGTGAAACGCTATGTCAGCCCAGAAGAGTTTGATGAGATGAAAGCCGAGGCGATGGCGATGGGCTTTACCCACGCCGCCTGCGGCCCGTTCGTGCGTTCGTCGTATCACGCCGATCTGCAAGCGAAAGGGATTGAGGTTAAGTAAGCACGTCGGGTGTAACAATATTTAGTTACACATTGACCCTATTACTCGTATACCTCAGCAAAAGGGCGCCCAGTGGGCTGCCCTTTTTGATTCAGGCGATTAGTCCTTGTTATGACGAATTTCACCGGCAGGCGCTGCATCATCCCCTGCGGTGGTCGGTTTCACTGACTGATCGTCATTCATCGCTTTCTTGAAGCCTTTGATTGCGGCCCCCAAGTCGCCGCCCAGCGAGCGCAGTTTATTGGTGCCAAACAGTAAAACAATCAGTGCGCCAATCACCAACAGTTTGGCAATGCTAATACCTTCCATCACACACCTACCTGATTACGAATACTGGAATACCAGCGAATAAAAACGATATTTCTTATTTATGCCTGCGACAGCGCGAACACAACATCCATTTGTAACAAAATTAGACCCCACTGCTGATACGCCTATTGCCAGTACTTGAATCCAGATACCCCTAGCTACTACACTGGTGTCGTCACAAGGAGATAGCATTCCTCCCTAACCGCCCTTTGGGCTGATGATGCCTACGTACGCCTCAGAGCAGGCGCGTAGGGATCTGCCCGCTCTGAATCACTTTCAACGAAAAATAATGCACAACACGAGGTCATGATGTGGATGATGTTTCTTGCCGTGTTTATCGGCGGCGGAGCGGGAAGCGTTGCTCGGTGGGCATTGGGAATGCGCTATAACACCACAGCGGTGTCAGTACTGCCTGTGGGTACGCTGATGGCAAACCTGATCGGGGCGTTTGTTATCGGTGGTGCCCTCGCCTATTTTTCCCGTCATGCGGAGTTGCCACCGCATTGGAAACTGCTGATAACCACCGGACTGTGTGGCGGATTAACCACATTTTCCACCTTCTCGGCGGAGACGTTTCTGTTTATCAATCAGGGCCAACTCTCAGCCGCGGTCATCAACATTCTGTGTAATCTGGCCGGCTCACTGCTCATGACGGCGCTGGCATTCGCACTGGTCAACTGGTTGGTATCCTGAAAACAGGATAAAAAAAACCCGCCATAAGGCGGGTTTTCAAGAAATCGGTATTATTAAATAGCGATAACGTTAGCCGCAGATGGGCCTTTAGCACCGTCAGTGATTTCAAACTCTACACGCTGACCTTCAGCCAGAGTTTTGAAGCCATTGCTCATGATTGCAGAGAAGTGTACGAATACATCTTTGCTGCCGTCTTCCGGAGTGATGAAACCAAAACCTTTGGACTCATTGAACCACTTAACGCTACCTTTAATCTTAGACATCAAACTTACCTTTAACATGAATGAAAGACACAAAATGTGTGTCTGGTACAGTACAGCAATTAGTAACGCATTTGTCCAGTTGAACTTGGATAAAAAGTGATGAAAATCGCTAAATATACGTTCCGATTTACCAATAGTTTGAAATGAGACACCTTTGTTACCGTTTTCTCCCCACCCACGGTGTCGGGCAACCGTAAATGCCCCATAGGATAAACGAATGATGAAAACCCTTGGATTGATCGGCGGCATGAGTTGGGAATCCACTGTGCCCTACTACCGCCTCATTAACGAACGCGTTCAACAGCGTCTGGGAGGCTTACACTCAGCAAAACTGATACTGCACAGCGTAGATTTTCATGATATCGAACAGCTCCAGGCACAAGGCGCATGGGAGCAGGCAGCACATCAGCTTTCTGACATCGCTCTCGGGCTACGCCAAGCAGGCGCTGACGCGATCGTCATCTGTACCAACACCATGCACAAGGTGGCCAACCAGGTAGAAAGCGCCTGTCAATTACCGGTATTGCATATCGCCGATGCTACCGCGGACAGTCTGAAACAGCGTGGCATGACGCGTGTCGGCTTATTGGGTACTCGCTATACCATGGAGCAGGATTTCTATCGTGGTCGCTTACGAGAGCGCCACGGCATTGATGTCATTATTCCGCAAGCCGATCAGCGAGACGAGATAAACCGTGTCATTTACGACGAGTTATGCCGCGGCGTATTGCACGACCATTCACGGGAAGCATTTAGCATCATCATCGACAGTCTTGCCCAGCAAGGTGCCGAAAGCGTAATTCTCGGCTGTACCGAAATTCCTCTTTTAATCCATCAATCTGATACAAAAATTCCTCTTTTTGATACCAGCTATCTACACGCCATTGCTGCGGCAGATTACGCACTAAAAAATAACTAATTGATATACATTCATAAATTGTGAAATTATTGTTTTAAATCACAATTTCCCGAGTAAAACACTCAAGATTTCCTCATTTTACCCATGAAAAAAGGCAGTCAGAACGTTCTGACTGCCTTTGCATTGGTTGGAATGTTGTTCCTGGTTCTGTACTCAAATCTATCAATGGGAAAAACTAAGTAACCGATAATTATTTTTTACGTAGCATTTCTTCAATGAAGTCTTTCCAGTGACGCACTTCTACTTCTATCATCATGTCCCCCTGGTGATTAATCGCGGTCAGTATACGCCCACTTTTTAACCAGCGAAACGTTTTCCTGTCGAATAAAAAGCGAACAAGATCCCATTCTGAGCAGATTGCATCGGTGGATCTCCCCGCCATTTTTCGGCATGCTGACACCTTCATTTGCCGCCTTAACGGCCTCCCGATGAGAAAGGACTGTTATCACCATGACGCTAATGATGTACGGTATCAAAAACTGCGATACCATCAAAAAAGCACGACGCTGGCTGGAAGCGCATCAGATCGCCTATCAGTTTCATGATTACCGTGTCGATGGGTTGGATCATGCGCAGTTAACCGCCTTTATCCGTCTTGTCGGTGATTGGCAACCGCTGATCAATACGCGCGGAACCACCTGGCGTCAGTTAACCGATGCAGAGCGCGCCGCCGTCACCGATGCCGAAAGCGCCTGCGCCCTGCTGCTGGTCCATCCAGCCTTAATCAAACGCCCGCTGCTGGTGAGCGGGGAGCGCGCCCTGTTAGGCTTCAATGCCGAAAGTTACCACGCCTTTACCGCGGAGAAAGAGTGAGATGTCCTGCCCCGTTTTAGAACTTGCACAACAATTGATTAAACGCCCTTCGCTCAGCCCGCGCGATGAAGGCTGTCAGGCACTGCTGATTGAACGCCTGAAAGCGGTGGGCTTTACCATCGAAAAAATGGATTTCGGCGATACCGAGAATTTCTGGGCATGGCGCGGTGAAGGCAAAACGCTGGCGTTTGCCGGGCATACCGATGTGGTTCCGAGCGGTGATGCCAGCCGCTGGCAGCACCCACCGTTTGAACCTACCCTGCGCGATGGCTTTTTGTATGGGCGCGGTGCGGCAGACATGAAAGGGTCGGTTGCCGCGATGGTGGTAGCCGCTGAGCGGTTTGTACAGGCAAATCCCCATCATCAAGGCCGTCTGGCGTTTCTGATCACCTCGGATGAAGAAGCCAGTGCGGTGAACGGCACGGTGAAGGTAGTTGAGGCGTTAATGGCGCGCAACGAGCGCCTGGATTACTGTCTGGTGGGCGAGCCCTCCAGCACGGCAAAACTGGGCGATGTGGTGAAAAACGGGCGTAGAGGTTCCATCACCGCCAATTTGACAGTACATGGCATTCAGGGCCACGTCGCTTATCCGCATCTGGCCGACAACCCGGTGCACCGTGCCATGGAAGCTTTGAATGAATTGGTGAGTACCGAATGGGATCAGGGGAATGCCTTCTTTCCGCCGACCAGCATGCAAATTGCCAATATCAATGCGGGCACGGGCAGCAATAACGTGATCCCCGGTGAGCTGTTTGTGCAGTTTAATTTCCGCTTTAGCACCGAATCCACCGATGAAACGATCAAGGCACGGGTCACCGCCTTGCTGGAGCGCCATCAGCTTAACTACACGCTGAACTGGAACCTCTCCGGCCAACCGTTTTTGACGCCGCGCGGCGATCTGGTCGATGCCGTCGTAACCGCCGTTGAGCATTACAGCGAGATCACCCCAGAGTTACTGACCAATGGCGGTACCTCAGATGGGCGCTTTATCGCGCAGATGGGCGCACAGGTCGTGGAACTCGGCCCGGTCAATGCCACCATCCATAAAGTGGACGAATGCGTCAGCGCCGCCGATCTGCAATTACTGAGCCGTATTTATCAACGCATTATGGAGCAGCTCATCGCATGATGACGCACGCCATGCTCACGGGGAAAACCCGTGAGCACCTTGTCCCGCTCGGTGAAGCACACAGCCTGCAACCGGTCGCCCTCGCCGCCTTTACCGGTTTACAGCAGGCGGCTGCGCGTGATGGCTTTCAGTTACAGCCCGCCAGTACCTTTCGTGACTTTGCCCGTCAACGCCACATCTGGAATCAAAAATTCAACGGCGAGCGCCCGTTGCTGGATAAAAACAGCCAGCCGCTGGTGGCCGCATCGCTTCCTGTTGCTGAACGCTGTGCCGCGATATTGCGCTGGTCTGCCCTGCCGGGTGCCAGTCGCCATCATTGGGGCACCGAGCTAGATATCTACGATCCGTCACGCCTGCCTCAAGGGGCTCGTCTGCAACTGGAGCCGTGGGAATATCAGGCGGGCGGCTATTTCGCAGATCTGAGCGACTGGCTTACTGCGCATATGGCCCAGTTTGATTTTTACCGACCGTTTGCCCACGATCGCGGCGGCGTTGCCGTGGAACCCTGGCACATCAGCTACCAGCCCTTGTCCAGACCCGCAGCGCAACTGCTGACGCCTGAGGTTATACTCGAAGCCTGGCAACATGAAGATATTGCGGGAGATGCCTGGTTACGTCCGCATCTGCCTGATATTTTTTCCCGCTTTATCATGAATATCGATGAGGATTGAACATGTCCTGGCTGGCTGATTACTGGTGGGTAATTCTGATTATTCTGGTGGGTATGGTGATCAACGGCATGAAAGAACTGAGCCGTCTCGATCACAAACGCTTTCTCAAGAATAAACCGGAGCTGCCTCCCCACAGAGACAACAACGCCGAGTGGGATAAAGAAGATGACTGGCCGGAGAAAAAACCCTGATGCGTTTCTCTTTCAGCCAGTGACCTGCGGGCCATTTTTAACAACGCGTCAGGGCGCTGAGCGCGGGGTAAAACTCTCGGCTTTTTCCAGCAGAAATTCATAGAACTCTTTGGCGCACTGCGACAGCTGTCGCTCTTTGTCGGTCACCAGATAGATGCCGCGCTGTAGCGACAGATCGCGAAACGGCACAATCGCGATATCCTTGTGCTGAAACTGGAACAACGTCAGACCGGTCACAATGCTCACGCCATAGTTGGCGGCGACCAACCCCATCATGGTGGTCAGTTGACGCACTTCCAGCACGTAGTTAAAGCTGTGCGGGGCCATCAGTTGATCGGTGTACTGCCGGATGCTGGTTCCCTGAGAGAAGCCTACAAAGGCGTGCTGAGCCACTTCAGCAACGTCAACGCTCTGACGCTGTGCCAAGGGATGATTACGGTGGCAAATCAGGAAAAACTCATCGGCAAACAGCATTCGGGAACTGAACGTGCCCGGAGAAGGTTGACCCGCGGTTAATGCCACATCCGCGCGCCCGTCCAGAATGGCTTTCAGACAGCGGTCCCACTGGGTATCCAGCAGCTCAACCTTGATATCAGGATGGGCGCGATGGTGCTGTGCCAGCACCTGCGGCAACCACTCCACCGCCATCGAAGGCAACACCGCCAATACAATTTTGCCTTTGTATCCGGTGGCATACGATTTTATCTCTACGACGGCGTCGTCGTGTGATTGAATCAGTCGGCGAGCAATATCGATAAAGTGAATACCATTACCGTTTAACTGCACCTTGCGCGTATCACGGTCGAAAAGACGATATCCCACCTCATCTTCCAACGCCGCGATCAACGCGCTAAAGGCAGGCTGCGACAAGTTTATTTTCTGCGCCGCTCGGGTAAAATTTTCAGTTTCCGTGAGCGCAATAAATGCCCTCAATTGTTTAATGGATAAGTTCATAACACCTCTATCTGAAATATACCCGTCATACTTCAAGTTGCAGATGCGTTGGCTGCGTTCACTCACCCGAATCACTTACCTAAGTAAGCTCATCGGGATGAATGAACCTCATCCCTGAGGTTCACCCTACGGGCCAGCGCAGGCGCTGTTCAAATTTGTTCCAGACAAATTTGTCATTCACTTGCCGCCTTCCTGCAACTCGAATTATTTTGGGTATAGACCTTACACATCGGTAAAAAATTAACAAACTTCATTTCGTTCAAGCGACTTATTTTATTTTTATGATCATTGCCACAATTATTTAATCTTATTTGGCCTTCAGATAAAAGATGCAATTGCTACATTTTGAAGCAAAATCACAACACCTCACCCACGTCTATCGCAAATTATTCTGAGATAACATTTCAAAACAATCAGTTACTCATATATAGGTAATTGTTGTCTATTTATTTGATCTGCAAATAGAATAAATCAATTCCATTTTCAAATGAATCCATTGCCATTATGAGTTAGTCTGATCCCATTCCAAATGATAAAAATAGCGCAGCCAACAATATCTGTTCTGGGTTAGGCGTTGATTTTCATGCTTGTTATAAAAAAACGATATTTTTTAACATAATCGTTAAACCAACATACATTGTCAACTGCGCACAATAATAAGTAGAGGAGTGCTATATGTTAGCGTTAATCGGGGTGCTCACCATTGCCACCCTATTATTTTTCATTATGACCAAACGAATGTCACCGCTGGTGGCGTTGATTGTCATTCCGATTGCTGGGGCATTATTGGCCGGAAGCGGTACTGACACAGCAAAATACGTCGTAGATGGGATCACCAAACTGGCACCGATGGCCGCCATGTTTGTATTTGCCATCTGTTTTTTCGGCGTAGTGACCGACGCAGGCATGTTTGATCCCATCATTCGCGGCATCTTGCGCATGGTAGGAACCAGCCCGGTAAAGATCATCATCGGTACCGGAGTATTGGCACTGCTGGCACACCTGGACGGTAACGGTGCAGTTACCTTCCTGATCACGGTGCCAGCCATGCTACCGCTGTTTAACAAGCTGGGCATGGACAAACGCATCCTGGTCGGTATCACTGCCCTGAGCGCCGGTGTGAACTTCCTGCCGTGGACCGGACCGATGATCCGCGCCTCCGCAGCGTTGAACATTTCTACCCACGACCTGTTTATCCCGTTAATCCCTGCGCAAATTTGTGGCCTGGTCTTCATGGTGCTGATGGGCTACTACTGGGGCAAAAAAGAGGAGAAACGCCTGGGTCTGTCGGGCAGCAACCCGCTGGCTGGCGGCTCTGCCTCGTTCAATGCACAAGAGCACGTTAAAGAGCTGACTGACGAAGAAAAAGCGCTGCGTCGTCCGCACATGTTCTGGATTAACATCGCGCTGGTCGTGTGCGTGATTGGCACCATGGTCTTCACCAAAATCTCGCCGACCGTGGCCTTTATGGTCGCGCTGACCGTCGCACTGATGGTGAACTACCCCAACGTTGAAATGCAGAAAGCCCGTATCAATGCGCACGCCAAAGCAGCACTGATGATGGCCAGTATCCTGTTCGCCGCAGGTGCCTTCACCGGCATCATGGGGGGCGCAGGTATGTTGAAAGCCATGTCTGAAGCGGCCGTAGGTTTCGTTCCTCCTGCGCTGGCATCCCACATTCCGTTCGTGGTGGGTCTCATCTCCATGCCGCTGAGTCTGGTGTTTGACCCGGACTCTTATTACTTCGGCATCATGCCCGTTATCGCTCACACCGGCGAAATGCTGGGCGTCCCAGCCATTCAGGTGGCACAGGCTTCGGTTCTGGGCCAGATGACCACCGGTTTCCCGGTCAGCCCGTTAACTCCGGCCACGTTCCTGCTGTGCAGCCTGGCAGGCGTCGATTTGGCCGATCACCAGAAATTCTCTATTCCCGTGCTCTGGGCAGCCAGTGTCGTCATGACATTCGCCTGCGTCATCTTTGGTGTGTTCCCGCTCTAAGCGCCAACACACCGTAACCAGAGCCGTTTTAAATATAGAAGGTAAAGCTATGAAAACTATCCGTATAGGTTCCGGCGCAGGCTATGCCGGCGATCGCATCGAGCCCGCACTTGAGCTCGCGCAAAAAGGCGATATCAACTACCTGGTGTTTGAATGCCTGGCAGAGCGCACCATCGCTATCGGCCAGAAACAGAAGCAGCAAAATCCGGAAAAGGGCTACAACGAGCTGCTGGCAGACAGAATGTACGCGGTACTGCCGACCTGTCTGGAAAAAGGGATCAAAATCATCACCAATATGGGTTCTGCCAACCCAACGGCAGCGGGCCAGCGCGTGCTGGAGATCGCCAAAGAACTGGGCGCCAAACAGCTGAAAATTGCCGTAGTGACCGGTGATGACGTGCGCGATGTATTGATTAAACAAGATGCGCGTCTGGATGAAATCGGCCAGCCAGTTTCTACCTGTGGCAAAGACATTCTTTCCGCCAATGCCTATATGGGCGCAGATGCCATGGTCAAAGCGCTGCATGAAGGTGCTGACATCATTATCGCCGGGCGCGTTTCTGACCCGTCGCTGTTCCTGGCACCGATGATGTATGAATTCAACTGGGCCGCCGACGATTGGGAACACTTGGGCAAAGGCACCTGCCTTGGTCACCTGCTGGAATGTGCCGGACAGATCACCGGTGGTTACTATGCCGATCCTGGCTTCAAGGACATTCCGCACCTGGAGCGCCTTGGCTTCCCGATCGCGGAAATTGATGAAAACGGCGATGCGGTCATCACCAAAGTTGCCGGTTCTGGCGGCCGAGTATGTGTGGATACCTGCAAAGAGCAGATGCTGTATGAAATCCACCGTCCGGACAGCTATATCACACCTGATGTCGTGGCCGATTTCACCGGCGTCACCTTCACTCAGGTAGGCGACGATCGCGTTCGCGTTCAGGGTGCTACGGGCCGTGCTAAAACCGACACATTGAAAGTCTCCGTCGGTTATCAGGACGGCTTTATCGGCGAAGGGGAAATCTCCTACGCAGGGCCGGGTGCCGTCGCGCGCGGACGTCTGGCGCTCGACATCGTCAAAGGCCGTTTTGAGGTATGCGGTTTCGCACCGTCAGAAGTGCGTTTCGATCTGATTGGCGTAGACGCGCTGCACGGCGCAGAGCGTTCTCAACGCAGCGAGCCTTATGAAGTACGCGCGCGCGTGGCCGCTCGCTGCGCCACCCGCGCGCAGGCAGTGAAAGTGGGCAACGAAGTGGAAACGCTGTACACCAACGGCCCTGCGGGCGGCGGCGGTGTCAATAAAGGCGTGAAAGAGATTCTGGCCATGGATTCCACCCTGCTGGCGCGTGCTTTCGTTACCCCAGCGGTTAACTACCTGGAGATCAAATAATGAAACTACGTGAAATCGCCCACTCCCGTACTGGCGACAAAGGCAATACGTCGAATATTTCGCTGATTGCTTATCGCGCGGAAGATTTTGAAAAAATCAAAGCGGCCGTTACTGCGGAAAAAGTCAAAGCCTGGTTTGCCGATATCGTCACCGGTGACGTCGTTCGCTACGAACTGCCCGCCATTGGCGCGCTGAACTTTGTCATGTATGGCGCACTGGGTGGCGGTGTTACCCGCTCACTGGCGCTGGATATGCACGGCAAAGGGCTGAGCGCAGCCATTCTGGACATGGATATCTAAGCGATTGCCACGGGTTCGCCCGTGGCACAGCAATAAAAGATCGACAGGGCAATGACTATTGCCCTGATATATCACCTGATTATCTACATAACGAGTTTCGAAAATTGTCACTAATTTTCGACGGGGTCACTGTTGCCTAAAAACAGCAATAAAGCCCTTTGATTGATGGAGTAGCTGAATAATGAAAAACAAAATCATTGATGCCAGTTATTTCCGTTCTTTATTAAAAGACGGAATGACAATTATGTTCGGTGGTTTTATGGGTGTCGGAACCCCGGATTTATTGGTAAAAGAGATCATGAAATCCGGCGTCACTGATTTAACCCTGATTGGTAATGACACGGCATTTCCCGACACCGGCGTTGGCCCATTAATTGCCAACGGTCAGGTTAAAAAAGTCATCGTTTCGCATATTGGCACCAACCCGGAAACCGGCAAACGCATGATTGCCGAAACCCTGGATGTTGAATTGGTGCCACAAGGCACACTGGCAGAACGTATTCGCAGCGGCGGCGCCGGGCTGGGTGGTTTTCTCACCCCGACAGGGGTTGGCACGGTGGTAGAAGAAAATAAACAAAAAATCACCCTCGATAATACAACCTATTTATTGGAATTACCGTTAAAAGCCGATCTTGCCATTATTCAGGCAAGCATCGCCGACACCCGTGGAAATCTGATTTATCACCTCACCGCCCGTAATTTTAATCCTCTGATAGCGCTTGCCGCAGACAATGTTGTGGCGCAATGCGAACAGGTTATCCCCGTCGGCCAATTAGCGCCGGAATGCATTGTGACGCCTGCCGCACTGGTCGATCACCTTTATGTTGGAGAAAAATAATGGACGCTAAATCAATTATTGCTCGCCGCGTTGCGCTGGAGTTAAACGACGGCGACGTTGTGAATTTGGGGATTGGTCTGCCGACCCAGGTAGCCAACTACGTACCCGAAACCATTGAAGTGACGTTTCAGTCGGAAAACGGCTTCCTCGGATTAGGTGCCATCACCGACATCGATAGCAATCTGGTTAACGCCGGCGGGCAACCCTGCGGCATGGTACCGGGCGCAGCAATGTTTGACAGCGCGTTCTCATTTGCGTTGATCCGCGGCGGCCACGTCGATGTGTGCGTACTTGGCGGTTTGCAGGTGGATGAACACGCCAGCCTCGCCAACTGGGTGGTCCCCGGCAAAATGGTGCCCGGCATGGGCGGTGCCATGGATCTGGTGGTCGGTGCCAAGAAAGTGATCATTGCGCTGGAACACTGCGCCAAAAACGGTGCCCCCAAACTGCTGCATGAATGTACCTATCCGCTCACCGCCGCCAACAAAGTCAGCATGGTGGTCACCGAACTGGCGGTATTTGAATTTATCGACCAGCAGATGGTGCTGCGCGAAATCAGCCCGGATATCACCCTCGATGAACTGCGCCAGAAGACAGAAGCCAACTTCATTGTCTCCGACGATCTGCAACCGTTAAAAATCCACTAAGGAGACTCTGATGAACACACAAGATACTGTTGTAATTGTAAGCGCCAAACGTACCGCGATCGGTAAATTCGCGGGCAGTCTGGCCAATACTTCCGCCGTTGAACTGGCCAGCGCTACGATTAAAGACAGCCTGTCATCCCTGCCGCAAGGCCTGAAGATTGATGAAGTGATGCTGGGCAATGTGCTGAGCGCCGGTTTAGGCCAAAACCCGGCTCACCAGGCCGGTCAGGCTGCCGGTCTTGGCATTGAAACCCCAGCCTTTACTGTCAGCAAAGTGTGCGGCTCCGGCCTGAAAGCCGTGGTACTCGGTGCACAATCCATCGTTGCGGGCGACAATCAGGTCTGTATTGCAGGCGGTATGGAAAACATGAGCGCCGCGCCTTACCTGCTGGAAAAAGCGCGTCAGGGTTATCGCATGGGCGACGGCAAATTAATCGACTCCATGATTAAAGACGGTCTGTGGTGCGCTTTCAATGACTATCACATGGGGATCACCGCCGAGAACATCGCCAAACAGTACGGCTTTACGCGTGAAGATCAGGATGCTGTCGCTTTCGCATCGCAGCAAAAAGCAGCCGCCGCGCAGGCCAGCAGTCGCTTTGAGGCTGAGATCACCCCGATTGCGCTGCGCGTGAAAAAAGAGACGCGTATTTTCAATCAGGATGAGTTCGTGCGTGCCGATACCACGCTGGATTCACTGGGTAAACTGCGCCCGGCTTTCCTGCCAGACGGCACCGTCACGGCGGGCAACGCCTCAGGAATCAACGATGCAGCCGCAACGCTGGTGCTGATGCGGGAATCCGAAGCCCGTCAGCAAGGTATCACGCCGCTGGCACGCATTCGCAGTTGGGCTTCAGCCGGTGTGCCGAGCGAAGTGATGGGATTAGGTCCGATTCCTGCCACCCAAAAAGCGCTGCTCAAAGCAGGGCTGACCATACAGGATATCGATCTGATCGAAGCCAATGAGGCGTTTGCGGCGCAATTCCTGGCCGTACAGCGCGATTTGGGTCTGGACCCAGAAAAAGTTAACGTCAACGGGGGCGCGATTGCGCTGGGCCACCCGATCGGTGCCAGCGGTGCACGTATTCTGGTTACCCTGATTCACGCGCTACGCAGCTACGACAAAACGCTGGGGCTGGCAACGCTGTGCATCGGCGGCGGTCAGGGCATTGCACTGATCGTTGAGCGCCTGTAACCGGGCCGCTGCGCGATTCGCGGCCCAGTGTTAATCGCGCTCTAAAACGCCTCCCAGTTGTGTTCTGACCCACGCCCGGAGGCGTTTTTCACCACAGGCAATAATCCTTGTGTGCCGCGTGTATACGGCTGGGTCGTCGCAGGCGGCACGCCTTGATTATTGCCAATATTGAACGCCGACACAGCACCTTGTAAAAAGCCCGCCTGCTCCTCGAGAGAGGCTGCCGCAGAGGCGGATTCTTCCACCAGCGCCGCATTTTGTTGCGTCACCCGATCCATTTCACTGACCGCCTGTCCCACCTGATCGATGCCACGACTTTGCTCATCGGACGCCGAGGCAATATCGCCCATAATATCGGTCACGCGGCTCACCGCTGTGACGATTTCCTGCATGGTGTCTCCTGCTTCCCGCACTTGGATCGCCCCGGTGCTGACGCGATTGACCGAATCGTCAATCAGGGTTTTGATCTCTTTCGCTGCCTGTGCACTGCGCTGAGCCAGCGTGCGCACTTCGCCTGCCACCACGGCAAAGCCTCGGCCTTGATCGCCGGCTCGCGCCGCCTCTACCGCAGCATTCAGCGCCAAAATATTGGTCTGAAAAGCAATACTATCGATCACATTGGTGATATCCGCGATTTTTTGCGAGCTGTCGGAAATCTGGTTCATGGTGATCACCACGTGGCTGACTTTTACGCCGCCTTTATCTGCTGTCTCCGACGCCTCTTTTGCCACCTGCGCCGCCTGCCGCGCACTGTGTGAGTTCTGTTTTACCGTAGCGGTCAACTGTTCCATGCTGGCAGCGGTTTCGCCCAGCGAGGCGGCCTGCTGCTCGGTGCGCGATGAAAGATCGTTGCTGCCTGCCGAGATTTCGCTGGCTCCGGTGTAAATCGACTGCGCACTGTCACGCACCGCACTGACCGTATCAATCAATGAGCGCTGCATATGGTGTAAACCGGTAGCCAGTTGGCTCATTTCGTTGCGCCCTTGCACATCAATGGCCTGCGTCAGATCGCCTTTGGCAATGGCATTGATATGGCGCATCAGCGCACGCAGCGGTTGCAACAGAATACGCTGTAAGCCAACCCAACTGAGCACAATCACCAATACCACCAGCAGAGAAATGGCCCCTAATAGCCACAACATCGCCTGGAAAGCACGCTGGTTATCGCGCAGCCCATTATCGGCGATCTGCGTTTGTGCCTCTCGCCATGCCAGGTAGTTTTCTTGCATCGCGACATTGAGCGGTGCCGCCCCTTCATGCAGTTTCATTGCTGCCCCGGCCAATCCTCCCGCCAGCGAGTTGACGATATCGTTCAACAGTTTCTGATAAACGACATAGCTCTCTTCCAGCTTTTTGATAAGCGCCGGATCCACCCCCGGCGAGGGGGGGATGGCCTGATAGGCCTTATAGCGACTTTCGGAACTGGCAATACGCTCCTTCGCCATTTGCAACAGTGACTGCATCGCGTCTTTATCCGCATTCCCCATCATCATATTTTGAATCATGGTGCCGACGGCAATACGCGTTTGGTTCATCATAATCCAGGCATCGGTAAACGCCGCCACGCTCTGATTCGCACGCTGTGAAGCATGAAATCCTTCTCGGTCATTGACCAGCGCACGCATGGAAAGCGCACCAGTGAGAAACTGTGAAATACCCAGAGTTAAAAGAACAATAATAAGAATGGTCACAACTTTTATACGTTTAAACATATAACACCCTTATTTCCTAAAAGGACGTGACATGTAAATACCCTCGATGATTCGCGCCGCGTCGCTGACGCAATGATGCGGCGGCGTGAATAACCGGCGTTAACTAGACCAGTGACGCGAATACATATGGGTATAGCGGGAAAAACGTCAGACATTATGGTGTGTGTAGTGCAATAACATCGTCGACCATTCAACGTTATTTAAATATGGAAAAAATCACTTTTTATATGGACAGAAAAACTACTCGACATGATTTTGGCGCGATATCTCATTCAGTGCGGGGTAAAAATAACGAGAAAAGGCAAAGAAAAATAAAGGCGATTCATGGGTAGAACCGCCTTACCGACAACAGAACCCGGTTATGCCAGATAACCCAGCGCCTGTTGCAGCATCAGACCGTCAATCGAGTGACCGACTCCCGCAATCATATCGAGTGAATGCTCACTGCCCAACGTTTGCAGACGCTGAGCAGCAGCCTGTGCGTGCGCAGGCAGAATCACGCTGTCCTGATCTCCGTGGATAAAATGCACCACCGCCGGCGTCAATGCAGATTCTGGCAGCGAGGCAAAACGACCGCTAAAGGCGATCACCGTACCGGCAATAGAGGAATCCGCTTTAAGCGCTTCCAGAGACATGATGGTCCCCTGCGAAAAACCAACCAGCACGGTATGAGCGGCATCGACCCCAACCTTCTCCTGCCAATGGCGCACCGTTGACAGAAATCCCGGCATCGCCGCATCAACGCGAGCCTGACGGTTCTCTTCAGTCACCCCTTGCACGGAGAACCACTGACGCCCCGCGCCCCATTCGGTGCTTTCTGGCCCATTGAGGCTGACAACACAGGCATCCTTCAAGGCATCGGCGAAATAACGCCCCAGTGCCGCCATGCCGTTGGCACTGTCGCCAACGCCGTGAAACAGCAGGACCAAACGCTGCGCCTGTTCCGGCTGCTGTACTGTAATTGCATCGCTCATGATATGTCCCGTTTTGTCATGGTATCCTTCAATGATACCCCTGCGGCTATCACGTGCCATCGGGATTTATTGAACAAGTCATTCCATTATTTCCAATGACCCGCCCCCATCGCGCTCACCCCATAGACCGGAAAGATAAAGAAAAATACCAGGCTGACGCGGCGGCAAGCCTGTCATAACGGCATCAAAATGCAGCGGCAAGGGGCAATAGCTGTTGCTGAGTCAACGGGGCTAAACGCAACGTCGTCGGCGCTGTTGGGTTAACCCAAGCGATTTCAGCAATTTCAGCCGCCGGGGTTACGACGCTAGTCACACCCTGCACACGGTACACATCGGCCTCAACAACATACCCAGGCTCATTGACCGCTTGATCGGAAAAATGGCCAAGATACGTCAGATCAGAGAGTGCTATCTGAATCGACAACTCTTCTTTCAGTTCACGCACCAGCGCCTGCTCTGGCGTTTCACCGGGCTCCATCTTTCCCCCCGGTTGCATAAATGCCGTTGTGCCTTGTTTGCGAACCAGCAGACAGGCGCCTGTCGCATCGGTGATCACGGCAGCGGCGATGCGAATCACACGGGACGTTTCCATCACTGTCTCACCCAACCTGACGAAACGCAGGCGTCCACTTATGCGGCGGCGGCGTATAGGTGGCGAAAACGCGC
Organism: Candidatus Symbiopectobacterium sp. NZEC135; assembly: GCF_025962695.1. Taxonomy (NCBI): domain Bacteria; kingdom Pseudomonadati; phylum Pseudomonadota; class Gammaproteobacteria; order Enterobacterales; family Enterobacteriaceae; genus Symbiopectobacterium; species Candidatus Symbiopectobacterium sp. NZEC135. Next base: position 140,555 of record NZ_JAGFPF010000004.1, read on the forward strand.
AGAATATCCTCGATGCTGTCAGAAAATGTGAGCATATCGGCATAGGGTTGCTTCATAAAACCCTGACGGACCATCGTCTCATTCATGGTTTTCAGCGGGTCAAAATACCCGTTAACATTGAGAAATGCGCAGGGTTTGTCATGAATCCCCAATTGCGCCCAGGTCCACTGTTCAAAAATCTCTTCCAGCGTCCCCGGACCGCCCGGCATCGCGATAAAGCCATCGGCAATCTGCGCCATTTTGGCTTTACGTTCATGCATGTTCTCCACCACATGCAGCGTGGTCAGGCCCGGATGAGAAAGCTCTTGATCGGCCAGCAAACGCGGCATGACACCAATCACCTCACCGCCCTGCGCCAGCGCTGCATCCGCGACCGCGCCCATCAACCCGACACGACCACCGCCGTAAACAATGGCAATACCGGCCTGCGCCAGGGTTTTTCCCGTTGCACGCGCCGCATCAATAAAGGCGGTATCACTTCCCGCACTCGAACCGCAAAAAATACCCATCACCATAATATATCGCTCTTCTCCATGTGGATTACTCCGTATGCCGGCAAACCGATCCATTCCGCCAAGGCATTTATTTATTCAGCCGGAAACCACCCGGTTGCACCCAACGTTGCCAACGGGCACAGGCCTCTGCATCACGCTCGGCAAGTACCTGAGCCGTTTCCTCACGCCAGCGCTGTAACAATGCTTTTTTACCGCTTAATGAAAACTGCGTCACACCGCGCTCTGGTTCTTGCGGATACGCATGAAGTAAACGCAATGCCGGCAGCGGCAAACCCGATTGCGCCATCAAATGTGTCAACGCGGCAAAGGTGGGCTCCATGCCGCGATGTGCAAAAGCAAATCCAGCCAAACTACGCCACTCTGTATCTTCGAGCGTAGAAAGCGCGAACACCGGCAGTTGCAACGGCAGCGCCAGAGGGATAATACGGCACAAAGCAGGCCACGCCTGAGCAAGACACCGCTCAGCACGCGTCGCCAATTGTCGTCCTTCCTCACTGATAGGCAAAATCGCCATCGCGCTATAGCAGCCACTGCTCGCCTCGCGATGGCTGCCGATGCGCACCAGCCGAAACCCGCACGCCTGCCAGAATGCCCACAACTCAGGCTGATAACCGAAGCTGACCGACAGAAAATCAATGCCATCATCACTCGCAGTGTCCCGTTGTGCAGCAATCAGGGCATGACCAATACCACAGCGCCGCTGCTCGGCGACCACCGCGATACGGCTGATACGCCGCGAGCGTAAACAAGGGGCTTGCCACTCATCACCGTGCGCCGCCAGCGATTGTGCCACCAGATTGCCGCGTGGGCGACGGCGGCCTGCCCACACCTCGTGCGCTAACGCGGGTGACAAGTTGCCTTCATCAACCCACCAGGCTACGCCGCACAGCGCTTCGCCCCGTTGGGCGCCGTAGAGATGCATGCCGGGCGCATCCAGCAATCGCCGCAAATCAAGCGGCGAGGTGCGGTAATGCGCGCTGCACAATAAGGCATAATACCGATGCAGCGCTGCTGGTTCACTCAACCATGCCGTCGCCAGACACTTCGTGACTACCGCAGGCAATCTCGTGGACCTCGAATTCAGTGTATCGACATCGGTAAACGTGTCACGAAAAAGCAGAGCCTCATCCAGAAAACGCTCCAACGGATCGTTTGCGGCCCAGCGCAGCGGTTGATCCAACGTCAGTATGTCGCACTGTGGCAGCGAGGCACAGAACTTCAGTAGAAAACCTCGCCCCGTCCCTTCATACCCCTGCACCGTGGTGAGCATCAACACGCGAGGAAAATAGCTTACCAGCGCCTGCAACACTGACGCAGGGATCGCCGCCGCCTCATCGATCAACAGCCAGTCGAGTGGCGGCACCGTTGACGATTGGCAATATGCAAGCAAGGCATCTGGAGACCAAAACGGCATTTCAGCGCCACCACATTGTAGCAACTGAGCCGCAGTGTCGCGGGAAGGTGATGTAACCCAACAGACGCCAGTACACTGCGCGGCCAGCATACCCGCCAGCGTCGATTTACCGCGCCCGCGCGCGGCGGTGATCACATAAACGCCCGCCGCCGCTTCTTGTAGACGGGTCAGCAATGCCTGCTGCTGTGGCGTTGGGTCACCGTTGGCAGGGCGCCATGGTGCACGAGGAGCCAGCGGCGTTATTGCCCCCGCCTCCCCTTGCCGCCATAACGTGATCTCATGGTCCGCCAGCAGTTGTTGCTGAAAATGTGTAATGAAATTCGGCGTAGCTATCGCCTGCGACTGCTCACTCCAGCGCAGACTGTCAACATCAGGCTGTTGTGCCCACGCGCGCCAGGGTGGGACCAGCAGCAGTAGCCAACTGCCCGCGCGCAGGGTGCCAGCCACGATCGCCAGCGCTTCCACATCCAGTCCGATACGAGCATCAAAGACGGCATGCTGATACTCCTGTCCCAGCAGCCTTCGCGCTTTGCTAAAGGGGATGCTGTCAGGCTGCGTCCCCCCCAACCAAAGCCAATCCCCCGGCGTCTGTCGGCACAGCGCTTCCGCCTGCCTTTGCACCCAGTGCATCTCACCGCTGACAACCAGCAGGCGGCGCGCGCCAACATGTCGCAGCAGCTCAGGATCGCCGTTCGCGTCAGCACTGAGCAGGTTTGGGGTGATAAGCTCAGACATACCAAGGCTGTTCTCAGGATTTGCCAATCAACAACGAGAGCAGACCCGCTGCAATCAGCGGACCTACCGGCACGCCGCGGAACAATGCGACGCCAGCCACGGTGCCAATCAGCAATCCCGACACCACGGACGGTTGATTGCTCATCAGTGAAACACCGCGACCACCGAGCCAGGAAACCGCAACGCCCACCGCAATCGCTACCAGCGATTTCCAGTTGAGGAACGCTTGAAAGAAGTCATGGGCGCTAATTTTCCCACTGGCGATCGGGGCCATCACACCGATGGTTAGAATCAGTATCCCGATGCTCAATCCATATTTTTCCACCAGCGGGAAATAACCATTGAGCGGTGTCAAACGTACCGCCAGCAGCGCCAGCATCGCCCAGGTGACCGTCATGTTGTGACTGATGATGCCAAGTCCCGCAAGGCCGAGCAGGATCAGAAGCGTGGGATCGAAAGAAGTCATGAGGAAGGGGTTTCCTGCCATGCTGAAGTCAAGATATCGGTTTCATTCAAGACTAAGATGATAGCACTGTTTTGACGCGGCTCATTAGCCCAATACCCACATTGGTGTGAGTAAGCAGCCATTCTCCGCGTAATGCAGAGAATGGCAGGCAACGGCGCGCGCGCTATGCTTTAACACGAAAACGATTGCGCGTTTAGTCCAATTTTACGCCAAGACGGTGTGCAACTTCTTCATAGGCTTCAATCAAACCACCCAGACTTTGACGGAAACGGTCTTTGTCCATCTTGTTCAGGGTTTGCTTATCCCACAGGCGGCTACCGTCCGGGGAGAACTCATCACCCAACACCACTTCACCTTTGAACAATCCGAATTCCAGTTTGAAATCCACCAGAATCAGACCCGCGTCATCAAACAGCTTGCTCAGCACCTCGTTAGCTTTGTAGCTCAGTGCTTTCATGCGTGCCAGGTGGGTTTCATTCACCCAACCAAAGGTTTTGCAGTAAGACTCATTCACCATCGGGTCGTGCAGGGCGTCATTTTTCAAGAACAGGTCGAACAGCGGCGGGTTCAGGGTAATACCTTCTTCCACACCCAGGCGTTTCACCAGAGAACCGGCAGCACGGTTACGCACCACGCACTCAACCGGCACCATCTCCAGCTTTTTAACCAGTACTTCGTTGTCGGACAGCAACTTGACCATTTGCGTCGGGATGCCCGCTTCTTCCAGTTTGCTCATGATGAAATGGTTGAACTTGTTGTTCACCATACCTTTACGATCAAACTGTTCAATGCGCGCGCCATCACCGGCTGACGTATCATTGCGAAACTCCAGCACCAGCAGATCAGGATCTTCAGTGGTGTAGACCGTTTTCGCTTTTCCGCGATACAACTCAGCTAGCTTTTGCATCTTTTATCACTCCACACAGTTGTGGGCCACCGACAACGGGCCCGATGATTTAAAACTTGGTTAACAATAAAAATACCGGCATGCGCCGGGCCGAATAAAGAAGGGCCGGATGTGACCGGCCCTTGCTGTTAGTGACTGAGTGCCGCCTGGAAGACGGCGACGAGCGCGTCGTTTTTCGACTGGCTGAGCGTATGCCCTTTCGCGTCGATAAACTGCAACGTGCTGCGGTTACCAAGATCGCCAACCTGCAATTTGTAATCGCCGTTGGTCAGTTCAGGATCTTTCGCCCCCAGACGTTCCCAGGCGCTGCTGCCCGGTGCTTTGTAGGTTATCGCGATGGAGCCTTGTGGACGGCTGCGATCGTTCACTTTCATGCCCACTTTTTCCAGTGCGGCAGGAAGACGATCCCAGACCACCGAATAAGGGCCACGTACCACCAGCAACGGCAGACCGCTGTCATCCGCACCGCTCAGCACGTCCAGCGTACCGACTGCACGATTGATCTGCGCATTCTCACGCGCAGCCGCCTGTTTCTCTAACGCATCTGACAGGGTATTGGCCATCAGGCTGGTATAACGTTGCACCTGAAGCGCCTCTGCCACTGGCGTATTTTGCACTTCGAGGCCAAGCAGTTTCACCACAACCGCAACCTGATACCCTTGAGGTTGAACAGAGATCTGATAACGCGCGCGGTACGGCACACTTTCATCGTCACGCGGCCAGAAGATCCAATCGGTGGTCAGCGTCTGCGAGGCATCCTGTCGGCTGGCAATCACATAGCCCTTGTCCTGAACGATTTGCACCACCTGCGGCCATAGGCGGTTCGCCTGCGCGCTGTTTTCGATCAACAAGGTGGCGGTATCACCGGAAATTTGCGTGCGCGATCCGCTTAACAATGCCAATGGTTGGAGAGGAGGACGAATGTCTAACGCTTTACCCAGTTCACCGGTTGATGAGATTGCCGGGATCTCGTAATCCCCATTCTGCACCGGAAGGATCATGCCCGCCGGTGCCACTAACGTCTTCGGTTGTGGCGCTTTCAAATAGGATTCATCGCCACTGACCTGACGTTTGTGACGCTGATCGCTAGAACATGCTGCTAACAGCATAACCAGCGACAAACCAACCACTTTTGCCACCATGGACTTTTGCACTGAAGAAGTCATCAAATCTCCCTAAGGGTTACTGCAAACCAGCTTGCTTCAATGCGCGCTCCATCACTGCCCGACCGGCGTCAGTCAGCGGCGTCATCGGCAAGCGAAGCGTATCGGTCGCCATCAAACCTAATGCCTTGCATGCCCATTTCACCGGGATCGGATTAGGTTCAACAAATAATTTCTGATGCAGTGGCATCAGGCGCTGGTTCAAACGGCGCGCCGCAGCGAAATCACCTTGTGCCGCCAGTGCGCACAGCTGTGCCATTTCCCGCGCAGCAATGTTCGCCGTCACGGAAATCACGCCTCGTCCACCGAGTTGCATAAAATCCAGACTGCTGGCGTCATCACCGCTCAGCAAAATGAATTTATCATCAACCAACTCTTGGATCTGACTCACACGGCTTAAGTTCCCGGTAGCTTCTTTCACCGCAACAATATTTTTTACTTCGGAAAGACGGGCGATGGTTTCCGGCAGCATGTCACAACCGGTACGCGACGGTACGTTGTACAGAATCTGCGGTAAATCGGTGTGCTCGGCAATCGCTTTAAAATGCTGGAACAACCCTTCCTGCGTCGGACGGTTGTAGTAAGGGGTTACTGTCAGGCAGCCCACCACGCCAGTACCGTGAAAACGCTTAGTGAGAGAGATGGCTTCCGACGTCGCATTGGCACCCGTTCCGGCTATCACAGGGATACGTCCGTCCGCCAGTTCCAGCGTCATCATCACCACATCGCCATGTTCATCATGGCTCAAGGTGGCGGACTCGCCGGTGGTTCCAACGGACACTATCGCCGCGGTTCCGCTAGCAACATGATAATCAACAAGTTTTTTCAAGCTTGCACGATCGACGGCTCCGTTGTCGTCCATCGGCGTAACCAGTGCAACAATACTTCCCGTAAACATTCGCCATCCCCTCCAAAAACAAGTTCTTCATGGTACTTTTGACTTCACTGCAAAAGCAAGCACGCAACCGCGTTGTCGGCGTCTGACATGCGGTTTTTTTCTTTTCGCATGCCGCGACTGACGGCGAGACGGAAAAATGCACGCAGAACAAACTCAAAATTGCCCCAGACAATTTTTTGTGTTTACCATGTTACTCTCAACCCGATGCAGAGGAAGCAAGATTTTGCCGAGCCAACAAGAACACTCACTGGTTATCACCGCCCTCGGCGTCGATCGTCCCGGGATTGTGAACGCCATCACACGTCACGTGAGTAGCTGTGGCTGTAACATTGAAGACAGTCGTCTTGCGATGCTGGGCAAAGAGTTCACGTTCATCATGCTGCTGTCGGGAAGTTGGAATGCCATCACGCTCATCGAATCCACGCTGCCGCTCAAAGGGGCGGAAATGGAATTATTGATCGTGATGAAGCGTACGGAGTCTCAGGCTCGCCCGCCGATGCCCTCAACGGTATGGGTCAAAGTTGAACTGGCGGATTCACCGCATATCATTGAACGTTTTACCGCCCTGTTTGACGCCCATCATATGAACATTGCGGAGCTGGTTTCAAAAACACAGCCCGCCACCAGTGGACACCCGTCAACGTTATATATTCAAATCACCGCACATAGCCCTGAAACCCTTAATGGCACAATTATTGAGCCAGCCTTTCATCAGCTATGTACAGAACTGCACGCACAAGGCAGTATTAGCGTCGTGAACTATCCACAGCATGAAGAGAAAGATGGAGAGTAGTGATGAACACACTGAAAGCCGGTGATACCGCACCGAAATTTAGCTTGCCCGACCAGGATGGCGAACAAGTAAATTTAACCGACTTCCAGGGACAAAAAGTGTTGGTCTATTTTTACCCTAAAGCGATGACGCCGGGATGTACCGTGCAAGCCTGCGGTTTGCGCGACAACATGGACGATCTGAAGAAACATGGCGTGGAAGTGCTGGGTATCAGCACCGACAAACCGGAAAAACTGTCTCGCTTTGCGGAAAAAGAGCTGCTGAACTTTACGTTGTTGTCCGACGAAGATCATCAGATCTCACAAGCCTTCGGCGTGTGGGGCGAAAAGACATTTATGGGAAAAACCTACGACGGCATTCACCGTATCAGCTTTTTGATTGGTGAGGACGGTAAAGTGACGCACGTATTTGATGATTTCAAAACCAGCGATCACCACGATATCGTACTGAACTATCTGAAAAGCGCCTGATAGCACGTCAGGTATCCACCGGCACGGTTAAGGTGCCGGTGTTTTTTGCGTTACCCTGATTCACACTGCGCGCACATCTTGTGCTTACTTTTTTTGCACGGCGCGCTGTTATGCTGCACTTTTCCCGCATTCCACTTTGCATGCTCCCTCCGTGCTGGCTAAGATAGGCGCTAATCGCTTTTACCGTGCAGTCGAGAAGGTCCCACTCATGGTCTTCAATTGGTTAGGTGCTGAACGTCCTCGCATTACCGCTCCGGCAGGCAAGACGTTTGTGCGTGGATTCAGAGTAAAGAAAACCCTGACTGCGCTGCTGTTCGGCGCAATGCTGGGCAGCGTCGCGGCCCCCGCCGTTGCTGATATGCAGGACCAGCTTCCCGATATGGGAACCACTGCGGGCGGTACGCTCAGTATCAATCAAGAAATTGCCATGGGCGATTTCTACCTGCGGCAAATGCGCGGCGGTGCACCACTGATTGACGATCCGCTGCTGGCACAATACATCAACCAGTTGGGCCAACGGTTAGTCAAAAGCGCTAACTCAGTGCGCACCCCTTTTCACTTCTTCATCATTCGCAACGATGAGCTGAACGCCTTTGCCTTCTTCGGTGGCAATGTGGTCATCCATTCTGCCTTGTTCCGCTACGCGGAAAACGAAAGCGAACTGGCCTCGGTGCTGGCGCATGAAATATCGCACGTCACCCAACGCCATCTGGCGCGCGCCATGGAATCACAACAGCGCAGCGCCCCACTTACCTGGGTGGGTGCATTGGGTTCCATACTGCTCGCAATGGCAAACCCCCAGGTGGGGATGGCGGCCCTGAGCGGCACGTTGGCGGGCGCGCAGCAGGGAATGATCAGCTTCACACAGTCCAACGAGCAGGAAGCCGATCGCATTGGTTTGCAAGTGCTGCAGCGGGCGGGGTTCGATCCGCAGGCTATGCCTAACTTTATGCAAAAATTGGCCGACCAATCACGCTATGCCACTAAACCGCCGGAAATGCTGCTGACACACCCATTACCGGAGAGCCGCCTGGCCGATGCTCGCAACCGAGCCAACCAGATGCGCCCAGCACCTACCCAATCCTCACAGGATTTTCTGTTTGCCAAGATGCGTGCACTAACGATGTACAGCACCGCTTATAAGGCCACTGCCGATGAGACCATTGATAACTGGCTAAAAGGCAATGTACGCGAGCAGCTTGCCGCACAGTACGGAAAAGCCGTGCGCGCCTATGAAGAGAAGAAATATGACGATGCGCGCGCTGTGCTTCAGCCGCTGCTGGATAAAACCCCGGACAGCCCCTGGTTTCTCGATCTGATGACGGATATCGATCTGGCGCAAAATAAAGCCGCACAGGCCATCGCGCGCTTACAAAAAGCGCCGGGCGCTCAGAACAACCCGGTACTGCAATTGAACCTGGCTAACGCCTATGTCACAGGCGGTCAGGCCGCCGCAGCCAGCCGTCTGCTCTATCGTTACACCTACGCTAATCCGGGCGATCCCAACGGTTGGTCGCTGCTGGCGCAGGCCTCCGCCGCACAGGGCATGCGCGCCGAAGAACTTGCCGCGCGTGGAGAGGAGTTGGCGTTATCAGGAAAACTGGATCAGGCCATTGGGCTGTTCAGCAATGCCAGTTCGCTGAGCAAACTCGGCAGTCTGGAGCAAGCGCGCTATGATGCTCGCATTGACCAGTTACGCCAGTTACAGCAACGCTTCCGTCCGTTTGAAAAATCTTGATATACCGCGAGGAACAGCCCATGTCCCACGATGTCGTTATTTATCACAATCCGCGCTGCTCCAAGAGCCGTGAAACGCTGGCGCTGTTGCAGCAACACGGCGTTACGCCGCGCGTGGTGCTCTATCTGGATACGCCACCGGATGCCGCACAGATTCGCCAGCTGTTATCACAGTTGGGCTTTGGCAGCGCACGTGAATTAATGCGCCAGAAAGAAGACCTGTACCGCGAATTAAACCTGTCGGATTCGACGTTAAGTGAAACACAGCTGATTGCGGCGCTGGTTGAACATCCCAAGCTGATGGAACGCCCGGTTGTGGTCAACGGTGAACGGGCACGTATTGGCCGCCCACCGGAGCAAGTGCTGGCGCTGTTATAGCCCCAGAATTTCTTTGACGAAGGGGATAGTCAGTTTACGCTGGGCAGTAATAGAGGCGTGATCGAGCTGATCGAGCGTCATAAACAGCGTGCGCATTTCACGATCGAGCCGTTTTAATAAAAAGCGGCTCACATCTTCCGGCAGCTCAAAGCCACGCAGGCGGGCACGCAACTGCAACGCTTCCCCTTTCTCTTCATCGGAGAGCGGCTGCAATTTATAAATCTGCCCCCAATCCAGACGAGAGGCCAAATCAGGCAGGTGCAAGTTAAGCTGACGCGGAGGGCGATCGCCAGTGATCAACAGCCGGGTGTGCCCGCCTTCCTGAATGCGGTTATAGAGGTTGAACATCGCCATTTCCCAGGCATCATCACCCGCAATCGATTCGATATTATCGATACAGACCAGCGCGAGTTGCTCCATCCCTTCCAGCACTTCGGGCACAAAATAGGCACGCTTATCTAACGGCACATAACCTGCCGTATCGCCCTGACGTGATAATGCCGCGCAGGCCGCATGCAGCAGATGGCTGCGCCCGCCCCCTTCTCGCGACCAGAAGTAAATATAGCTACTGTGCTCTTGCTGCAACACGTTGTGAAGGGCGGCCAGAAGTGACGCGTTTTCTCCCGGGTAGAAACTGGCAAAGGTTTCGTCATCAGGCAAAGAAAGTGGCAGTGAAAGCTGTGCCGGCGTGTTCAGAAGCACCTCATGTTCAATTCGGCGGGAAAACGGGCTAAGTTTATCACAGAATGCGAGCCCTGTTGATAGTACATCAACCGGGCTCTCAGCCTGATTACCCGGCATTTTTCACATAGGGCTTGATAACACCTGCCGCCAGCAGGTCTTTTTCCTGTCCGTTGATCCGCGCCGTTGCCGCGTTGATCTGAAAAGTCACATCACCGCGCTGGCAAAAATCATGGGTCTGTTGTGCAAGCAAGGTGGATGAACGAAAGGAGCTGTATTCCCGACCACTCAGGTTTTCATTCATTGTGTTCATACCAAACGCCGCAAACGCCAGCGTGTATTTCCCGCTTACCCCCTCGGTATTGGTTAACGTCACCCTGCTCGCAGGCTTGCTGATAATAGTCGATGGCTTGTTGGATATTTTTGGGAACGGAAACGCCAAACTCGTAGACAAACCCTAATACAGAGAGGGCATAAGGGTCCTGACGTGTAGCCACATCGGTGAGGGCAGTCAGCGCCGTGTTATCCTGCTGTTCAAGGCGATCGTAGAGACTATCAACGTCATCAGCATCTTGGGCAAAAGCAGAGCACGAGAAACCCAGTAACAACGCCAACGTTGTTTTCTTCATGATTAACAATCCGTTGCCATATTTTTTCTGTTTCCGGGGATGATACCATCCCCGGAAACCCATCCCCGGAAACCAGAGCAATGCTCCATTTATGACGCGCGCGAGGTCTCCTCGGCATCATCTTCGGCATCCAGCACCACTTCTTCGCTTCTGAAGCGGTTGATCAGAGCGAACAGCAGGCTCAGTGCAATACCCACCACGGTGGCTAACGCCATGCCTTTCAGTTCAGCAGCACCCAAATGCACTTTCGCCCCGCTCACCCCGATGATCAGGATAACCGAGGTCAGAATCAGGTTTTGTGCTTTGTTGTAATCCACTTTGGATTCGATAAGCACACGGATACCGGAAGCACCGATCACACCGTACAGCAGCAGAGAAACGCCGCCCATGACCGGTACCGGCACCGCCTGAATGGCGGCCGCCAGCTTGCCCACGCAGGAGAGCAGAATGGCAAGAATTGCCGCACCGCCGATAACCCAGGTGCTGTAGACCTTGGTGATAGCCAGCACGCCAATGTTTTCACCGTAAGTGGTATTCGGGGTAGAACCGAAGAAACCGGAAATCATGGTAGAAAGGCCGTTGGCAAACATCGAGCGATGCAAGCCAGGATCGCGCATCAGATCTTTTTTCACGATGTTGGCGGTAACCACCAGATGGCCCACGTGTTCCGCAATCACCACCAGCGCCGCAGGCAGGATAGTCAGAATCGCAAACCACTCAAAGCGCGGAGTGTAGAAGGTCGGCAGGGCAAACCAGTGAGCCTGAGCGATGGGAGCAAAATCCACCACACCCATCACGAACGACAGTGCGTACCCCACCAAAACCCCAACCAGAATCGGGATAATCGCCAGAAAACCGCGGAACAGCACGGAGCCCAGCACGGTCACGCCCAGGGTCACCAGCGAAATAATCACGGTTTTGCTATCGACTGACGCGCCATCCGCAGGCAGCAGACCCGCCATGCCCGCCGCAACACTCGCCAGTTCCAGACCGATGACCGCAACAATGGCTCCCATCGCCGCCGGTGGGAAAATCACATCCAGCCAGCCGGTGCCAGCGCGTTGCACAATCAGCGCCACCACGCAGAACAAAACGCCGCACATGATAAAACCGCCCAGCGCCACTTCATAGCCCAGCGGCAACAGCAACAGTACAGGAGAAATAAAGGCGAAGCTGGAGCCCAGGTACGCTGGGATCTTGCCCTTACAGATAAACAGATAGAGCAGCGTGCCAATGCCGTTGAACAGCAGCACGGTCGCAGGGTTGATTTTGAACAGAATCGGCACCAGCACCGTCGCGCCGAACATGGCAAACAGGTGCTGGAAGCTCAGCGGGATGGTTTGTAGCAAGGGGGGTCGTTCACTCACCCCGATGGCGCGACGAGTCATCGTTTATATCCTCTGTAAAAGTCACTTGATGTTGTGGTTAGCCGGTTTGTCCAGCATCGTTATCACAGCCCAGCCGCCCCCACGCGTCACCGCGTAGGGAAGCGAGGCTGATTATAAAAATCGTGCGAATTATGGGTGAAAAACCGTTATGCGCGTTATGCAACGAAACTGACGCAAAAAAAAGCCGACTTACTCAGTCGGCTGATACGGCTTATTTAGTACCAAAGAGCTTATCGCCCGCGTCACCAAGCCCCGGCATGATATAACCATGCTCGTTGAGCCCTTTGTCGATGGAAGCGGTGTACAGCTCAACGTCAGGGTGCGCTTTTTCCAATGCAGCAATCCCTTCCGGTGCGGCCACCAGCACCAATACCTTGATGCTCTGGCAACCCGCTTTTTTCAGCAGATCGATAGTGGCAATCATCGAACCACCGGTCGCCAGCATCGGATCCACCACCAGCGCCATACGTTCATCAATGTTGGAGACCAGTTTCTGGAAGTAAGGCACCGGCTCCAGCGTCTCTTCGTTGCGATACATACCTACCACGCTGATGCGCGCGCTCGGTACGTTTTCCAGCACGCCTTCCATCATGCCCAGACCAGCACGCAGGATAGGCACCACGGTAATTTTTTTGCCTTTGATCTGATCGACTTCCACCGGACCGCACCAGCCTTCGATGGTCACTTTCTCAGTGGCCAGATCGGCAGTGGCTTCATAGGTCAATAAACTGCCGACTTCGGATGCCAGTTCACGAAAGCGTTTTGTACTTATATCGTTTTCACGCATCAGGCCAAGTTTATGTTTGACGAGCGGGTGTTTAACCTCGACGACCTTCATTCTATTCCCCCTATAGAAAGTGGACGGATATCCTCACGACGCAGAATCGGTGCGCCGAGGGCGGACATGGCAGCCCATCATAAAAAAAATCGCGGGATTATACCGCTTTTTTGCTTAAGCGCTACAGGTTATAGCCTGATCCAGATCAACCGGGCAGGGAAATTCTCATTGAACAGGAAAAATGCAAAGCAGGCAACACACCACTCGCAAACGATTGCTCTCGCTGTTAGAATTAGCGCGCTTCGATAGGGGTAGATCCACCAGGCTGGATATGCTCACTATCTCACCACCAATTGTATTCTCCGTGGGGACTCCGCAGTGACCGACAAAACCTCTCTTAGCTACAAAGACGCAGGCGTGGATATTGATGCTGGTAACGCATTGGTAGACCGTATTAAAGGCGTAGTGAAACAAACCCGCCGTCCTGAAGTGATGGGCGGTCTGGGCGGTTTCGGTGCCCTGTGCGCCTTGCCCCAAAAATACCGTGAACCGGTTCTGGTTTCCGGTACTGACGGGGTCGGCACCAAGCTGCGTCTTGCCATGGATCTGAAACGCCACGACACCATCGGTATCGATTTGGTGGCCATGTGTGTCAATGACCTGGTAGTTCAAGGGGCCGAGCCGCTGTTCTTCCTGGACTACTACGCCACGGGGAAACTGGATGTCGACACCGCTGCCAGCGTGATCACCGGTATCGCCGAAGGGTGCAAACAGTCAGGGTGTGCGCTGGTCGGCGGCGAAACCGCTGAAATGCCCGGCATGTACCACGGTGAAGATTACGACGTCGCCGGTTTTTGCGTCGGTGTTGTTGAAAAATCAGAGATCATCGACGGAAGTAAAGTGCAGGCAGGTGATACGCTGATAGCACTGGCAGCCAGTGGCCCGCACTCTAACGGCTACTCGCTGGTACGTAAGATTCTCGAAGTTAGCAAAACCGATCCGGAACAGACGACACTTGAAGGCAAATCGTTGGCCGATCATCTGCTGGCCCCGACCAAAATCTACGTCAAATCCATTCTGGCGCTGATTGAAAAAGTGGATGTTCACGCGATTGCTCACCTGACCGGTGGTGGTTTCTGGGAAAATATCCCACGCGTGCTGCCAGAAGGCATGCAGGCCAACATTGATGAATCCAGCTGGCAGTGGCCCGCCGTATTCAACTGGCTGCAACAGACGGGCAACGTCAGCCGTCACGAAATGTACCGTACTTTTAACTGCGGTGTGGGTATGATTATCGCACTGCCTGCTGAACAGGCAGAGGAAGCCGTGGCATTCCTCAATAGCCAGGGTGAAACCGCATGGAAAATTGGCGTTATTCAACCCGCTAACGCCGGAGACGCAGTGGTCATTAATTAATGAAAAACATCGTTGTCTTGCTCTCAGGTCAAGGAAGCAACTTGCAGGCGTTGATTGACGCCTGTGCACGCAAGCGTATCAAAGCGAATATCGCGGCCGTGTTCAGCAACAACCCAGACGCCTATGGTCTGGTGCTGGCACAAGAAGCGGAGATTCCGGCCCACGTCATCGACCCACAAGGGTTTGCTGACCGAACCGCCTTTGACGCTGCAATGGCACAAGAGATAGCGCAATATCAGCCGGACCTGGTGGTACTGGCGGGTTATATGCGCATCCTCAGCCCAGAGTTCGTTGCGCTGTTTGCAGGCAAAATGCTGAACATCCACCCGTCCCTGCTGCCCAAATATCCGGGCCTGCATACCCATCGCAAAGCGCTGGAAAAGGGCGATAAGGAACATGGCACCTCGGTCCACTTCGTAACTGACGAGTTGGACGGTGGCCCGTTGATTCTTCAAGCCAAGGTTCCGGTGTTTAGTGATGATACGGAAGAAGCGCTTGCCGCTCGGGTACAAACTCAGGAACACACCATCTATCCTCTGGTGGTGAACTGGTTTGCCGAAGGGCGTCTTAAAATGCGCGAGGGCGAAGCCTGGCTTGACGGCGTGCGTATTCCCAAACAGGGTTACGCCGCCGAATAGCAGCAATTCTCCACTGACTTTCAGGCGGTAGTTCCCCGCCGCTCTGAAAGTTCCCACTGCATGACACTTTATTTACTTACGAAATTATTACCATCCTAATGATATAAAACAACATTATCCTTTTGTCGCACTTTCCCCACCTTAGCATTATTGATAATCACTCTCATACTCATTAACTTCCCCTGCTCGATGTAGTGCAGAGGGTAAATATGCGCGCGTTATTCCTGACCAAAGCGTTACTGGTCATGCTGCTGTTGGCGAACACCACCGCCTGGGGAAAGACCGTTACCGACCTGCTGGGACGTCAGGTAACCATTCCCGATAATCCTTCGCGTCTTTTTCTCGGTGAAAGCCGTTTGCTCTATACCCTTGCGTTGCTGGAACCCGGCAATCCGGCACAGCGTGTGGTGGGCTGGCCCGGTGATATGGCGCGGTACGATGCGCAAAGCTGGGAAAAATACATCGCCGCATTTCCCGCCATTGCACAAATCCCACGTTTTGGCGATGGGGGGCCGCACACGCTAAATGCCGAAGCCATTCTGCCGTTAAAGCCCGACGTGGTCATCCTGCCGCGTCTGGCTAAAACCTCGGCGGAAGATGATGCGCTACAGCAGACGCTTGAACGCGCAGGCATCCCGGTGATTTATGTCGATCTGCGCGTCGAACTGTTGAAAAACACCCTGCCCAGCCTCCGTTTACTCGGCGAAGTACTCAACCGCACCGAACGGGCTACCGCATTCAGCGCATTTTATCAGCAGCATATGGACACCATTTCGCAACGCCTGGCGCACTATCACGGTCAAAAGCCCACTGTGATGCTGCACCTGCATCTGGGTCGCCGCGATACCTGCTGTACCACGGCGGTAGGTGGCAATCTTGGTGAGCTGCTACGTTTTGCCGGTGGCGATAACATCGCCGCCGACAGCATTCAGCGCGTCTACGGTGAACTCAACCCGGAAAAAGTGCTGGCAGCCAACCCCGATGTCTACATCGCCACCGGCATGGCAGGGCCAGAAGGAAAACGATTCTCAGCACTGATGCTGGGCCCGGACGTTTCCGAGCAGCAAGCGCAAAACAGCTTTACCACCCTGCTACAACAAGAACCCCTGCTGTCACACCTCAACGCCGTGCAGCAGGGGCGCGCCTGGAGTATGTGGCACAACTTCTACCTAAGCCCGTATCACGTGGT
Source organism: Candidatus Symbiopectobacterium sp. NZEC135 (assembly GCF_025962695.1). NCBI lineage: Bacteria > Pseudomonadati > Pseudomonadota > Gammaproteobacteria > Enterobacterales > Enterobacteriaceae > Symbiopectobacterium > Candidatus Symbiopectobacterium sp. NZEC135. The sequence goes on from NZ_JAGFPF010000004.1 coordinate 156,750, forward strand.
GATGGTGGAGATGTTTGCCAAAGCGCTCTACCCCGATCTGTTTGCCGATTTGCAACCGCAAGACACCTTAAAACAACTCTACCAACAATTCTTACCTATTGAATTTTCAGGGACATTCTGGAGTCACATCGCACATGAACGCTAATTTTATACGTCGCAGTTGGCCACTTATCGCGCTGTTGCCACTGGGTTCACACGCAGCCTCATCAAGCGTGCAGGAAGATACCGTGGTGGTCACACAATCGGACCGCACCGCCGCCGATACAGACAGCAGCTATCAACCGCACAAAAGCGTGACCGGCACACGCACCGAAGCACGTCTGCTGGACGTGCCGCAGGCGGTTAACGTTGTGCCGCCGCAGGTGTTACGCGATCAGGCGGCACGCACGCTGGACGACGCGCTGTACAGCATCAGTGGGATTACCCAAGCCAACACCCTCGGGGGGACGCAGGATGCGGTGATCAAACGTGGGTTTGGCGACAACCGCGATGGGTCTCTGTTTCGCGATGGCATTCGTTCGATTCAGGCCCGCAACTTCACGCCTACCAGCGAACGTGTTGAAGTCCTCAAAGGCCCCGCTTCCATGCTGTACGGCATGGGTGAACCCGGCGGCGTGATCAATATCATCAGTAAAAAACCAGAACTGGTTCAGAAAACCCATATCGAAGGCTGGCAAAGCAGCTTTAACGGGGGCGGCGGGCAGGTGGATGTCACCGGTCCACTGGGAGACAACGGTTTGGCTTACCGTATGCTGGTCGATCACGACGAAACCGATTACTGGCGTAATTTTGGCCGCAAACGCCAAACCACCGTTGCGCCGTCAGTGATGTGGTATGGCGATGACACCACAGTGCGCCTTGCCTATGAACATCAGGAATACCTGACGCCGTTCGATCGCGGCACCATCATCAATCCCAATACCGGCAAGCCGGTCAATACGCCGCGCGACCGCCGCTTTGACGAGCATTACAACGCCACGCGCGGCGATCAGGACACCGTGACGCTCCAGATGGAGCGAACGCTCAACGATCGCTGGAAAAGCAACCTCGCCTATTCCTATGCGCGCAACCGCTATAGCGACAATCAGGCGCGCGCCACCAAATTCAACGCGGCAACCGGAATACTGACCCGCCAACCGGATGCCACGGCAGACGCACGCAGTCAGGCGCAAATCGTTCAACTGACCCTGAATGGCGACGTAGACTGGGGACGCATCAACCACCAACTGCTGTTTGGCGTTGACTATGAAGCCGATCGGACCTTCCGTGGTGACATGATTCGTGGCACGGCGGCCTCTGGCTTTAACATTTACAACCCGGTCTACGGCACGCTGCCCGCCTCCACCACGGTCAGCGCCAAAGACAGCGATCAGCGTGAGAATATCGACAGCACCGGCTTTTTCGTGCAAGACACCCTGCGCCTGAACGACCGCTGGCAGCTGTTGGGCGGGTTACGCTACGACAGCTTTGATATCATGGCAGGCAAAGGTCGTCCGTTTGTTGCCAATACCGACGGATCCTACCACCGTCTGGTGCCGCGCACTGGCATTATCTATAGTCTGACGCCAAACAGTTCGCTCTACGCCAGCTACAGCGAGTCGTTCAAACCCAATTCGTCTATTGCCACTCAGATTGGCGCACTTCCCCCTGAACTGGGCCGTTCTTATGAAGTGGGCACCAAAATCGATCTACCAGAGCGTATTACCGCCAACCTGGCACTGTTCGATATCGTGAAACGTAACGTGATGGTGGATGAAACCATCGGCAATGAAACCGTGACGCGCACCTCCGGCAAAGTACGCTCACAGGGCATTGAGCTGGATATGGCCGGTAAGCTCACCGACTCACTGAGCCTGATCGGTAGCTACGCCTTTACCGACGCGCGCGTGGTTGCCGATCCGAAAAACAACGGCAACGAAATGACCAATGCCGCCCGCCACACCGCCGCGCTGTTCCTGACGCAAGATTTTGGATCGCTTGGCTGGCATGCCGGAGACGACCTGCGGGCAGGTGCCGGTGCGCGCTACGTGGGTCGCCGCGCGGGAGATGCCGCCAACAGCTTCTATATTGATGATTACACCGTTGCTGACGCCTTCGTTGCCTATACCGTGCCGTTTAACGGCTACAAGGTGAAATGGCAGATGAACGTGAAGAACCTGTTTGATAAAACGTATTACCCATCCAGCGGTAACAACCTGCGAGTGGCTGTGGGCGAACCACGCCAGGTGCTGCTGCGTGCCAGCGTAGATTTTTAATTCCACCATCCCGCGCCCTTTGACTTTAACGATAAGGGCGCCCTTCTTTCCCTCCCCCCTCTGTCAACGGTGGTTCTGCCAACAAAGCGCGCTATACTTGGCATGTTGCCATGTGGCAAGAATATGCTGGGAGGAACCATGTCTGGCGCAAGTAATATCGTGCGTTTACGACCTCTCGAACGAGAGGACCTCAATTTTGTCCATCAGTTGGATAACAATGCCAGCGTGATGCGTTATTGGTTTGAAGAACCCTATGAAGCCTTTGTGGAACTGTGCGATCTCTACGACAAGCACATTCACGACCAAAGCGAGCGACGCTTTATCATTGAATACGAAAAAAATCGGGTAGGTTTGGTCGAACTGGTGGAAATCAACCATATCCACCGCCGTGCTGAATTCCAGATTATTATCGACCCCGCACATCAGGGGCGTGGTTATGCCAGTGCGGCCGCCAAACTGGCGATGGATTACGGGTTTTCCGTGCTGAACCTGTACAAACTGTACCTGATAGTGGATAAAGAGAATACCAAGGCTATCCACATTTATGCCAAGCTGGGTTTTGAAGTTGAAGCTGAATTACGCCACGAGTTTTTTATTAACGGCGAATACCGTAATACCATTCGCATGTGCATTTTCCAGCACCAGTATATGGAACGGTATAAAGCGAATACAACAGCAGATAAACTTTCACCGGAAGCGGATATCACGCATTAGTTTACACACTACCATACTAGGACAATATTATATCACGTTATTTTGAGCACTTTGCCATCGTATTATCGGCGCATCATGCCATAACTTGATTAGTATATAGTCATATATCTCATTGTTGTGACAAAAATCATACGTTGACTTATGGTTGGATCCGATGATTTTATTCCTCCCTCTTCCCCCTACCGAACAATCCTCATAATAAAATCACTATTGTGATCTTGGTCAAGAAAAAACATCGAAAATTAAGACTATCTTAATGTTAAAAGGATAGCGTTAAGGGTATAGGAAAATTCACAGCATAACAGGAGATTAGTTAGCAACTATTGTAGTTAATTATAAAGAGTATAAAAAGCTAGCAATCATTAAAATTACTTTAACTTGGACATGTGCAATTCACATTATTTTAATTTATATGGCGGGGGGATACATGAACATATTACGAGACATCAGCATTAGAAAGATGGTTATTATTATACTGGCACTATTCAGTATTATTTGGGGAGCAGCAACATTTTTAACATTTGATAACTTTGGTAAGATAGACAGCTTACTTATTGATAATACATTGCAAAAAAAGTCTTATTCATTTTTGGTGAAAGGAAACGATCAATATTTTCGCACGATGACTCGAATGCTAAGAGCCATTGACTATCGTCAATCCAATGATGAATCCAATGCAATAAAAACCTTTGATTCCGCTGCCAGTGCGTTAAAAATCAGTCAAAGTATGTTGGATCAATTCCGTATAGCACAGCACCCAGGCGTGAGTGATGATCTTGTGCAATCGATGGTCAATGACTGGGATACGCTACTAGCTACAGCAATTGTTCCGATGCTAGATATGGCACGTAATAACCAATCTGACAAGTTTCGTGAGTTATTTCGGAATGTATATCCCGCATTGAGCGTACAATTTGGTGCAACTGCTGAGAAATACACCCAAGCGATTCAGTCAGATGAAACCATTAATCAAACCCAAACCAGGGTCATTTATAATAAATACATACTCATTAGTGCATTAATCGCAGGAATTATCACATTATTTTTAACTGATCGTTATATTGCAAATTATCTTAATAAGCCTCTAAATATTATCAAACAGCATTTAGAGCTTCTTAAAGCCGGGAAGTTACACTATACCCTCAACCATTTTGGAAATAACTGCATTGGTCAATTAGTCCCTTACATCTGTAATATGCAAGAAAGTTTATTCACTACGGTGAAAGCGATACAGGAAAGCTCAGAAAACATCTATTCCAGTACGAACCATATCCGTCGTGGTAATGAGGAATTGTCAGCACGAACCGATCAACAGGCAGCCGCGCTACAACAAACCGCAGCCAGTATGGAAGAGCTAACATCAACAGTAAGAAATAATGCAGAAAACGTGCGCATGGCTAGAAAGTTAACGGAAGATGCACAAGGTACAGCGAAGACAGGGGGAAATATTACGACGACTGTTGTTGCCACGATGGATGGCATTTCGGAAAGTTCGAAAAAAATAGCAGATATTACCAGTGTCATAAACAGTATTTCATTTCAAACTAACATTCTGGCATTGAATGCTGCCGTTGAGGCGGCGCGTGCGGGAGAACAAGGAAGAGGCTTTGCAGTTGTCGCCAGTGAAGTTCGGGCATTAGCGCAACGCAGCGCAGTGGCAGCAAAAGAAATTGAAGGATTGATTAATGACTCGGTGCATCGAGTAAAATCTGGATCAGAGCAAGTTAAAGAAGCAGGAAATGCTATGTCGCTGATTATCAATTCTGTCGCTCAGGTAAATACGCTCATGGGAGAAATTTCTATCGCATCCGATGAGCAAAGCCGAGGTATAGAACAAATTGGCCAAGCCATGGCAGAAATGGATCGGGCAACGCAGAAAAATGCGGTTCTTGTTCAAGAATCTGCTTCAAGTGCAGTCATGCTTGAAAGCGAGGCTGAACAATTAACGAACACGATTTCCCTTTTTGAACTGGGTGAAAATAATAAAAAAATGGCGACACCAACAACACGTCAATCAATAAGTAAACCTCAGTTACCCATGTTGGAACATACCCAGACCAAGAACACCAAAGATAACTGGCAGGCTTTCTAAAGAACGTTAAGACAACATGTTGATATCATTGCCGGGAGAGGCTTCCCCACTCCCGGCTTTTTTTCTCATCAATAAGCAGGCGTCAATATTTGTTGCACTATCCTGAAAACTGTCGAAATAGCGCCTTACCGCTTAACAACCGCAGCCCCAGCCAACCGCCGCACAGTGACAGCAGCAAGGCAGCACTGAGTGGCAACACGCCCCACATCACCACATTAGGCTCCCAGGGGAAATCAAACACTTTGCGTTGCAGTAGCCACAGCGCCACCTCCGCGCCAATAGCGGCCGCGACGCCAGACATCAAGCCCAGTGCAGCAAACTCACACCACAGGGTGCCACGCAGCAAGCGACGTCCAGCCCCGAGCGTGCGATACACCATCAACTCCTGGCGCCGCTGACGCATACCAACCTGTATTTGCGCCAACAGCAGCAGCACACCGCAGAACAACACCAACACCACCATCACTTCCAACGCGCGGCTCACCTGCTGCAACACCTGACTAATCTGGCGCAGCATTGTGCCCACATCCAGCACGCTGATCGTGGGAAATTGACGATTAAGTTGCACGATAAGCTTGTCGTCACCGTCGTGGCGGAAACTGGTCAGTAGCGATTGAGGCTGTGCATCCAACGCACCGGGCGGGAAAATAAAGAAGAAGTTCGGCCGCAGGCTCTCCCAATCCACTTGCCGGAAGCTGGTCACCGTGGCGCTAAAAGGCTGAGTATCGCCGGTGAAAGTCAGGGTATCGCCAAGCTTGATCCCCATCTTCTGCGCTTCATTCGCCTCCATCGAGACTTCCCCGGCTTTCGGCGCTTGTCCTGCCGTCAGCACATTGTGCTCCGGCAAGCCCTCCATCCAGGTCAGGTTCAGTTCGCGGTTGACCGTATTGGCACCCGGATCGTTTTCGTGGATACGTTCGGTCGCTACCTGGCCATTAATAGCCGTCAAGCGCGCACGGATGATCGGATAAAACGTCTCCGGTTTTACCACGTGCTGCTCAAGGAAGGTTTTCAGCGGTGCCGCCTGAGGTGGCGCGATATTCAGCAAGAAAAAGTTGGGGCTTTCCGGCGGTAACTGACGCTGCCAGCGTTCCAACAGATCGCCACGCATCACCAGCAGCAACGCCAGCAACATAAATGACAGGGAAAACGCCGCCAGTTGGCTTAGGGTGGACCACGGTTGGCGCAACAGGCGATTAACCGCCAGACGCAGCGGCAGATGTTTGACCGTCAGACGGCGCAATACCAACAGCCCCCCCCAGCCAACAATACCCAGCAACAGCGCCAGCACGGCCGTGCCGCCGAGCAACGCCCACAGCAGCATGCCACCACCAGAAAGCAGCGCCAGACCAGCCACCACAATCAGCGCTACGGCGGGCAGATAGTAACGCAACGGCCAGACGTTCGCCGTAATATCCTGGCGCAGCACCCGCAGCGGCTGGGTTGCCAGCAGCAGGCGGTAAGGGCGTAACCCCACCAGCAGCGAAATCACCACCAGCGATCCCAATGCCCATACCCACGGCCACAGCCCCGCCGCAGGTAGCGCAGCGGGCAGCACCGGCGCTAACAAACGCGTGAGTATCGCTTCAAACCCCAACCCCACCAGACTGCCGCACACACCGGCCAACGCCAGCACCGACACCCATTGCCCGACAATCAAACGCCGCAGCGCGCGTTTATCCGCGCCCAGCGTTTTGAGTACCGCCACCAAATCGTAGCGGCTGCGGCAATAGTGCCCCATGGCAACGGCCACCGCCGCTACCGATAACAACAGCGTCAACAGCGCCGACAGCAATAAAAACTGCTGCGAACGTTGCAGGGATTTACCCAATGCCCCGTCGCTGTCTTCCATGCCGTACCAGCGCTGATCCGGTTTTAGCAACGGTTTGATAAAATCGCTGAACAGCACGATACGCTGTGCATCACCGGCAAACATATAGCGCCAGGTAATGCGCCCGCCCGGCTGTATCGCGCCGGTTTTTTCCACATCGGCGCTGCTCATCAACACGCGCGGTGCGGTATCAAACGGATTAAACCCTTCATCCGGCTCCTGAATCAGTTCCCCGGCTATCCGCAGCGTGGTATCGCCGACATCGAGGTTATCCCCGACCTTTAATCCCAGCAATGCCAGCAGTCGTGGAGCCACCAATACCGAACCCGGAACCGGGCGTAATCCTTCAGGGCGCGTCTGGAGTTGACCATAGAGTGGGTAGCGATCGTCCGCCGCTTTGACGCGAGCCAATTGGGCCTGTTCGCCCGCATAGGTCATGGTCATGAACGACACCTGACGACTGACCGTCAACCCTTGTTGCTGTGCCGTTTGCAGCCAATCTTCATCGACCGGACGCGCGGCGCGCAGCACGCGATCGCCCGCCAGAAAATCACGGCTTTGCTGGCTTAGCCCTTTCTCCATGCGATCGCTGATATTGCCCAAGGCCAGAACGCACGCCACTGCCAGCGTTAACGCCAGCCACACGATCAGCAGCGACGGGGATCGCCACTCCCGCCAAAACCAGCGCCAGATCATGCCACCTCCTGCAATTTGCCGTCCAACAGACGCAAGCGCCGCTCGCAGCGTGCCGCCAACTGCTCATCATGGGTAACCAGGATCAGCGTGGTGGCGTAATCGCGATTCAGCGAAAACAACAGATCCACAATGCGTTCACCGGTTTTGCGATCCAGATTGCCGGTCGGTTCATCCGCAAACAGCACGCGGGGCCGCCCGCTAAAGGCACGCGCGATAGCGACACGCTGCTGCTCACCGCCGGATAGCTGCGCGGGTAAATGGTGCAAGCGCTCACCCAATCCTAACTGACGCAACAACTGTTCCGCCTGCGCACGGCTTTGTGCATCACTTTCACCGCGTAGCAGTGCAGGCAACTGCACATTTTCCAGCGCATTCAGCGTCGGCACCAACATGAACGCCTGAAACACAAAGCCGACATCGCGGGCACGCAGCGCAGCACGCCCATCTTCATCCAGGGCACCCAACGATTCGCCAAGCAGTCTGACATCACCTTCACTGCCGTCATCCAGCCCAGCGAGGATTCCCAGCAGCGTCGATTTTCCCGAACCGGACTCACCGATCAGCGCAATCGACTGCGCGGGTTTGACAACCAGCTCAACTCCGGTGAGGATGGAAAGCCGATGTTCACCCTGACCGACGTGCTTACTTAAATGATGAACTTCCAGAATATTTTCCGCCGACGCGGTGGCTGCCGAAGAGACGCCATTCAAAGACATATCTACATCCTTTTGCTGCTGGGATTACTCAGCGCCCGCGCCTTTGCGGCGGAAACGCTCCTGGTATTGGGAGACAGCCTAAGCGCGGGCTATCGCATGCCTGCGGCTTCCGCCTGGCCCGCTCTGCTCAATGATCAATGGCAAAAAGCAGGCCCTGACGGCATCACAATCGTCAACGCCAGCATCAGCGGCGATACCACGTCACAAGGGCTGGCACGCTTACCGGCACTGCTGCAACAACATCAGCCACGCTGGGTGCTGATCGAAATGGGCGGCAACGATGGCCTGCGCGGCTTTCCGCCTCCGACCATCGAACAGGACCTGACCACAATCATTAATCAGGTGAAAACGGCTAACGCTCAGCCCTTGCTGATGCAAATACGCCTGCCGGCCAACTACGGTCAGCGCTATACCACCACGTTCAGCGCCATTTACCCACGACTGGCGCAGCAATTTTCCATCCCGCTGGTGCCGTTCTTTATGGAACAGGTTTATCTTAAGCCGGAATGGATGCAAGACGATGGTATCCATCCCACACGCGAAGCGCAGCCATTCATTGCCGACTGGATGGCAAAACAGCTTAAACCGTTAGTGAACCTGTGACCGCTTATTTGCGTCTCATTGCTAGTTAACCATGACTCTTGAAAAATAGGGCTTTTTACTTAGGTAAAGTTATGCAAAAAACGGTTTTGATTACCGGTTGTTCCAGCGGTATTGGCTTGATTGCGGCAGTAGACTTACGTCAGCGCGGCTATCGGGTGCTGGCCGCCTGCCGCCGCGCCGAGGATGTGCAGCGTATGAACACGCTGGGGCTTGAAGGGATCGCCCTGGATTTAGACGATCCCGACAGCGTGGATGCCGCGGCCGAGCAGGTTATCGCGCTGACCGGCAATCGATTGTACGCGCTGTTTAATAACGCCGGCTACGGCGTTTATGGCCCGTTGAACACCATTTCGCGCCAGCAACTCGAACAACAGTTTGCCAGCAACCTGTTCGGCACACACCAACTGACGCAGCGCTTGCTGCCCGCCATGCTGCCGCACGGCGAAGGACGCATTATCCAGACCAGTTCCGTGATGGGGTTTGTCGCCACACCGGGACGCGGTGCCTACGCGGCCAGCAAATATGCGCTGGAAGCCTGGTCCGACACGCTGCGCATGGAACTGCACGGCAGTGGGTTGCTGGTCAGCCTGATCGAACCCGGACCAATCGCCACGCGCTTTACCGACAACGTATCGCAAATGCAGGCGGAAGCGCCCGTCACCAATCCCGGTATCGCCCGGCGTTTTACCCTGCCGCCCGAAGCCATTCTTCCCAAATTGCGCCATGCGCTGGAAAGCCCGCGCCCCAAACTGCGCTACCCGGTAACGCTGGTGGCACATGCGCTTACCGTACTGCGCCGCCTGCTACCCGCCCGCTGGTTGGATGGGATATTGCGTACCCGTTCTTGATTAACGGCATATACTATTGACCCATAGCCATCACGATTCCGCACATAACACGGCGGAACGATGCACGTTACAACTGCTTGAAATGGTGTTATTCGCCCCCATTTATACCCTAAATAATTCGCGTTGCAGGAAGGCAGCCAACACACCTGCAACGTGAAGTATGACGGATATATCCCTGAAACGGATGAGAGAGACTGCCATGCTAGACCCTAATGCCAACACCGCCCATTACGCGACCGTGATGGATGTTAACGAGACCAACCTGCACCAGTTGTTGGAACAATCCATGCAACTGCCGGTGCTGTTTTATTTCTGGTCAGAACGCAGTCAACACTGCCAGGCACTTACGCCGGTGCTGCACAAACTGGCACAGGAGTATGCCGGTCAGTTTATTCTGGCGCAGGTAGATTGTGATGCCGAACAGCGCGTGGCGGCGCAGTTTGGTTTGCGCGCCATTCCGACGGTTTATCTGTTTAAAGACGGCCAACCGCTGGACGGTTTCCAAGGCCCGCAGCCTGAAGAAGCGATCCGCGAGTTGCTGCAACGGGTATTGCCGCGTGAAGAAGAGCTGAAAGTGGCAGAAGCGCAGCAGCGTATTCAGGAAGGCGATCTCCCGGCAGCGTTGACGCTGTTGAAAGACGCCTGGCAGTTAAGCCAGCAGCGCAGCGATATCGGCCTGATGCTGGCTGAAGTGCAGATTCAGTTGAACCGCAGCGATGATGCGCAAGCGGTACTGGACACCATCCCGTTACAGGATCAGGACACGCGTTACCACAGTCTGGTGGCACAGATTGAATTGCTCAAGCAAGCCGCCGACACGCCAGAGATCCAACAGTTACAGCAACAGCTTGCTGCCGACCCTACCAACGCGGAACTGGCAGTGAAACTGGCGTTGCAGTTGCATCAGGTGGGACGTAACGAAGAAGCGCTGGAAAGCCTGATGGTGATGCTGAAAAAGGATCTGGCTGCCGCCGACGGCAACGCACGAAAAACCATGATGGATATTCTGGCGGCGCTGGGCACCGGCGATGCGCTCGCTTCACGCTATCGTAGACAGCTATACGCATTACTGTACTAAGCCGCATTGTTGTATGAGGTTTTAAGGTCTTGACCTCCCCCGCGTCCAATGATGCTGAGCAAACGGGGACGCCAGGATGAGCCGCAGGGATGCGGCGAAAGCGCCTGCCGTGCCGGGAGCACGTCAGGCGCGGTCCGTCCGGCGACCCCGCTTGCGAAGGTACCGCGCAGCGGCATCATTGCGCAAAAGCGCGGGGTCGAGGGGTGTGGGCGACTGCACACCCCTCGTCGGGCGCGTGCTACGCAAGCAGTAGAGAACCCCTGTGCGATTCGCGCACGAAAACATGCGCGTTACTCACATAAATCGCCATTGGACGCGGGGAACCAAAAACACCAAAAACAAAACACGTTACACTTTTACCCCAGCGTCTCCACCACCGTGATCCAGCCATGTCCGCCATACGGTGACCAGCCGTTCAGCCAGCGGCGCAGCATGTTCATCGCCAGCATAGCAACCACTTCCTGATGGGTTTGCAGGCTGTAGCGCGTCACGTTAAACGAAATCGCCTGAGCAAACGAGCCCTGCGGAGTGTGCAATGCAAGGGACAAACGATCGTCCTGACGATCGCTCACTACCAGCGCCAGTGAAGATTGATGCTCGTCAGCCAAGCGGTTTGCCACCTCCGCCAGCACGGTCAACGAAGCAAACGGCGTCTGCGACCACAGCGCACCACCATTAAGCGGCACCTGTGCGGCATTCAGTTGCCAATGGAGCAGACCCGCGGTAAATGACTCCCCGACGGTCAACGTCAAATCTTTCTCAGTCAAACGCTGCGCCAGTTGTGCCGGCAAACCTTGCGTTCCTTCGAACAAGGCGTTTTCACCCGCCACTGCGCGCACCGTCTCCCAGGCGGATTCCATTGCGGTTCGCTGCGACGCCGGGCCAGTCAGCTTCAGTTCAATGATCGGCATGGAAGAACGATAGCCCAGCACCACCCCTTCCGGCAGCGGCAAGCTGTCGAGCTGGTTTGCCAAATCGCTCTCTGAACGGCCAAAAGTGGTTAACCGCAGACACAGCGGTGCAGATGCTACAGAAAAACGCTCGCGCAGACGCGGCACAATCTGCTCATCCACCATTCGTTTAAATTCAGACGGTACGCCGGGCGTAAAGAACATCAAACAACGGTTCAGCGTTAACATAAATCCGCACGCTGTCCCTATCGGGTTATCCACCACCTCGGCACTGACCGGAATCTGCGCCTGTTTACGGTTGCTCGGTGCCATTACCCGACCGCGTTCAGTGAAAAACGCCTCCATGCGCGCAATCCACTCAGGATGTTCTACCAGCCCTTCACCCGCCGCCGTTGCCGCCGCCAGCGCGCTCAGATCGTCACTGGTGGGCCCCAGGCCGCCGTTCACAATCAGCACATCGGCAATATGGCTACGTTGCGTCAGCGCCGCCACCAGTTCTTCCAGTTTGTCGCCGACCGTCATGCGACTGGTCATCGGGATACCTTGTTCGAACAGGTAATCCGCCAACCAGGCCGCATTAGTATCCAGAATCTGTCCGTGGAGCACTTCGTCTCCGGTACACAACATCTCCACCCTCAGCATGTGCTACTCCTGTGTTTTTCTTTCACTGTAAAAATTCCCTCGCAGAAAGACAATCGCTGCGCTCACCGCTGCCCACTTTTTGTGAAAGCGCCTAAATCGTAACGCCAACTTTACAGGTGTCGTAACGGTGTTTTGACATACTTTACGGAATACTCTAGTCTGCGCTGCCATAAGAAAAAGAGATACCATCACACTCAGGAGAAAGAGTGAAAAATCGTACATTTGGCAGCATATTTATCGTTGCAGGCACCACCATTGGTGCGGGTATGCTCGCCATGCCGTTGGCAACCTCCGGCGTGGGTTTCAGCGTCACCTTCGCTATCTTGTTGAGTCTGTGGCTGTTGATGTGCTACAGCGCGCTATTACTGGTCGAAGTCTACCAATATCAGCCATCCCATACCGGTTTGGGCACCTTGGCCAAGATTTATCTGGGTCAGTGGGGCCAATGGATCACGGGCTTCAGCATGCTGTTTTTGATGTATGCCCTCACCGCCGCCTATATCAGCGGCGCGGGCGAACTGCTCGTAAGTAGCCTACACCAGTGGAGCGGCTACGCGCTTCCATCGTCTGCGGGTATTCTGCTGTTTACCCTGTTAGCGGGCAGTGTGGTATGCATCGGTACTACGTCGGTAGATTTCTTTAACCGTCTGCTGTTTAGCGGAAAATTGCTGATGCTGCTGGTTATGCTGGGGATGATGATGCCGCACGTCGAAAAACAGAACCTGTTGACACTCCCACTGCAACAAGGGCTCACGCTCTCCGCACTGCCGGTGGTACTGACGTCGTTTGGCTTTCACGGCAGCATTCCCAGCATTGTGCATTACATGGGAGGAGACAGTCGCAAGCTGCGCCGCATTTTTATTATCGGCAGCGCCATCCCACTGTTTGTGTATCTGTTCTGGCAATTGGCAACGCTGGGTGCGCTGAGTGGCAACACCTTCACGGCTATTCTGGCGCAGCAAGCCGGTTTAAATGGGCTGATGCAAGCGATCCGAACGTTGGTGGCCTCCCCTCACGTAGAAGTTGCGGTACACCTCTTTGCCGATCTGGCGCTGGCGACCTCCTTCCTTGGCGTGGCGCTTGGCCTGTTTGACTATCTTGCCGATTTGTTCAAACGCAAGAACAATGCCCGTGGACGACTACAAACTGGCGCACTGACGTTTATTCCGCCGCTGGTCTTTGCGCTGTTTTACCCACAAGGGTTTGTCATGGCGCTGGGTTATGCCGCCATTGCGCTCGCGGTGCTGGCATTGTTAATTCCGGCGCTGCTCAGTTGGCGCGTGCGGCAACAGCATCAGGTAGGCACATCGACGCCGGGCGGTACGCCAGCGCTGCTGCTGGTGTTTTTATGCGGTATCGGGGTTATTGCTATCCAGTGCGCCATGGCGAGTGGCTGGTTGCCGATGGTAGGCTGATAGCCTGCTCTACTAGGGTTAAATGCCGCCCAACAAAAACGGGTGTCGCTTTGCGAACACCCGTTTTTTATGACGCTACGCGTTGGCTTAGAAATTAAAGCCTGCGCCCAGGTAAAACGTATCGGCCACTTTGTTATCAGAACGACCGCTTTCGCCACCGATATTGATATAACGGTAGCCAAGATCCAGGTTCAGAGGACGCAATACCTGCCAGCGCACGCCACCTTTTGCCTCTACATAGTGATCGATATGGCTGGAGAACGCATCCGGCGCATAATACCCTTCACCATACAGGGATAAAGAACGGTTGATCGGGAACTGCAACCCACCGCCCAGTGCCACACCATAACCGTCGGTCGCGTGTTGCTGGTTCAAATAGAGTGCTTTGCCGCCCACCGTCAGTGATACCGCGCCCAGCGGCAGCGTATAGCCTAAGCCGAAACCGTACACGTCATTGTTGTCTTTACCGTGCCCGTAACTGACATTAGCGCCAAGACCAGGAACGCCCAGACCAAAGCCCGCACTCGCGCCCGCATAGTCATCACCCGCTTCCCCGGAGAAGCTGATAGCCTGAGCCGTCGCTGTTGCCAGCAGCAAGCTGCCTGCCAGGGCAATCGCAATCTTTTTCATTGTGTTTATCCTTAAATCAATCATTAAACGCTGAGAGCAACACATCGCATCTGGTGGGATTCTACCTGAATCAGCCACGGTGACCAGCAACAAATTGCATTAATATCATCAGCGAACGTGTCAAACTGCCCTTTGTTCCACGCCATTACGATAGATTTTTTCCGCCCAGGCTTGCACCTGTACGCGCGCAATTTTGATGCCGCCGCCGTGTAAATCGGCGGGCATAGCGTAGTAGGCCACCGGCCGTTGAAAGCCCGCCAACTGCGGCGTGAGCCAATCACGGATCGCGGCGAGCGTCACATCGGGGGAGACGTCAATGACGGCCACTGGACGCTGACCAAATTCGGCATCCGTCACCGGCACTACGCAAGCCTGTTGCACCTTCGGGTGCGCCAGCAACAGCGCTTCAATATTTTCCGGCTGGATGCCTTCACCGCCGCTGAAGAACTGATTGTCCAACCGCCCTAATACGTGCCACTCATTGTGTTGGAACACGCCGCTGTCACGCGTATGAAACCAGCCGTCACTGTCCGTGAGCGGCAGCAACGTACCGTCACGCCAGTACCCTGCGGCCATGCTGTCACCGCGCAGCAGAATCTCCCCCTCCTGCACGTCTATTTCACGCGCCAGCAACGGAAGACCGACGCCAGCCTGACCATCAGCCCGTTTGGCACAAACCGTAGAGGCCATTTCCGTCATGCCATAACCGCACCAGCAGCGAATGCCTCGTGCCTCGGCCTGCTGCGTCAATTCCAGAGGAATCGCCGCACCGCCGAGCAGCACGGCACTCAACGAATCAGGCAAGGTGCCTTGCGCCAACAACCGCCACAACTGCGTCGGCACCAGTGAGGCATACGAACAATCCTGCAACGCGTGCTCCAGCGGTTGCGCACTGCGCAACACCAGTCGAGCCCCCGCCGTCAGCCAGCGCCAGACAATGCCTTGCCCCGATACGTGAAACAAGGGCAGCGACAGTAACCAACTGTCCTGCGCCGTAAAGGCCATCAGTTCAATGACACCTTGCGCACTGGCAATATGGGCGGAGAAAGCGTGCACCGCCGCCTTCGGCAGCCCACTGGAACCGGAGGTCAGCGTCAGGGTAGCAAGGCGCGAGGCCTGCCATTCAGGCAATGGTCGCTCAGCCGGCGTCGTCACAGTGACACTATCGGGATAGTGAAGTGGATTGCAGAATACCGGAGCGTCATCATCGGGCGGTGCGACAGAAAGCCAATGCGCCACGCCAAGCGAGGGTAACAGCGTAGACAGCAGTGACGCTGGCAATTGCGGATTCAGCGGTAACACCCGCGCACCACATTGCAGCAACGCCAGATAGCTGAACAGCATCGTGGCACTGTTTTTACCGCGCAGAGCCACGATATCGTCAGGGTTAACCCCTTGCCGGGAAAAGTCTGCGGCAAGCGCTTCGCAATGAGACGCCAGCCGTTGCCAACTCCAGGCCTGCGCCTCTACCGTCAACGCAAAGGTCTGCGGTTTACGCGCGGCCCAATATCGCCAGGGCCAGTCGGTTATGCCTGCCATACCTTATCCAATGATTCCAACGATTGCAGCGGCAGCACACTGTCCGGCCAGGCGCGTACCACCTGTCCCTGCATCAGATCCAGCGTATCCAAACCGGGAACAACGTTCGGCGTCAACCACTGGGCGATGCGCGCCAACTGCGTTAGCCCGAAACTCGACTCAATGCTGGAACTGATTACCGCCGTCAAACCGGCCTGATGCGCCTCGCGCACCAACTGTTCGCAGCGCGTCAGGCTGCCCACCAGCGTCGGTTTGATGATAATCGCGCTGACACCGGGTTCGGCTTGCACGCGAAAATCCGCCTCACGCACGCTCTCATCCCAAGCAATGGCAATCCCCGTATCACAGGCAAAGGCGCGGGATTCTTCACGGGTTTTGCACGGTTCTTCAAGAAACGCAATGCGTGAACGCAGTTCCGGTGCCACATAGCGCGCAAAACCGTCAGCCTTGGCGCGCGTCCAACTGCGATTGGCATCCAGACGCAGCGTCAAATCCGGCAGCGCTTCCAGCAGCACGTTGACGATCATGCCGTCACGCACCGCTTCGTACAGACCGACCTTGATTTTCGCCACTTTGTTGCCCGGCATGCCTTGCAGCAGAGCAAACAGCTCATCCGGATCGCCGCTGCACAGCGGCGCTTTGCGGTAATCAGCAGCCAGCGGCAAGCGCGCGCCGCACTCGGCTAACGCACAGCTTAGCCCGAACGCCACCGACGGTGGCAATACGGCATCGTCCAACACGTCTCCGGTTTGCCACTGTGCCAGCGCGGCACACAGGGCAGCCTGCGCCTGCGGCAGCGTTTCCTGACTGAACTCAGGCAACGGGGCGACTTCCCCCCAACCTTCGTTCGCACCATCGCGCAGGTGCAGGATCAGCCCCTCGCGGGTCTTTAGCCGCTGATTGCGCAACACCACGCCCGCGTCCATCGGAACGCTATAGCGATAAACCGATGCGCTACGCATTATGGATTACGCTTGAACTTGCTGAAGTCAGGCTGGCGTTTTTCGTTGAAGGCGTTACGGCCTTCCTGCCCTTCTTCCGTCATGTAGAACAACATGGTCGCGTTACCAGCCAACTCCTGAAGCCCTGCCTGACCGTCGCAATCGGCATTCAGTGCCGCTTTCAGGCAGCGCAGCGCCATCGGGCTGTTTTGCAGCATTTCACGGCACCAGCGCACCGTCTCTTTTTCCAGCGAAGCCAACGGCACCACGGTGTTGACCAGTCCCATATCCAGTGCCTGAGCTGCGTCGTATTGGCGGCACAGGAACCAGATTTCACGCGCCTTCTTCTGACCCACGATGCGCGCCATATAAGAAGCGCCCCACCCGCCGTCAAAGGAACCGACGCGCGGGCCGGTTTGCCCGAAAATGGCATTTTCTGCGGCAATGGTCAGATCGCACATCATGTGCAGCACATGACCACCACCGATGGAGTAACCGGCAACCATCGCCACAACCGGTTTCGGACAGGTACGGATCTGACGCTGAAAATCCAACACGTTGAGGTGATGAACGCCGCTGTCGTCCTGATAGCCACCGTAATCGCCGCGCACTTTCTGATCGCCACCGGAACAGAACGCTTTATCGCCAGCACCGGTAAGAATAATCACGCCGATACCATCATCGTAGCGGGCATTTTCCAGCGCCTGGAGCATCTCTTTTACCGTCAGCGGACGGAACGCGTTACGCACCTGCGGGCGGTTAATGGTGATTTTGGCAATGCCGTCCGTCGATTTATGGTAGAGAATATCGACAAAATCACCGCTGCAATCGTGCCATTCAGCGGGGGCATACAGCAGTTCTTCACTCGGATAAAGCATGGTGTTCCTTCCTTCATAGGGGGCCAGGGCGCTACCGTGGCAGAGAGAGAATCAGCCCTGCGCCTGCGAGGCGTCGGGCAAAGTGATAAATTGACGTATCTGTTGCGCATAACCTGCCGGGTTGGCACGGTGCGCATTGTGGCCCGCCCGCGCAACCGACAGCAGCGGCAAGCGATAGGTCTCGGCGATAGCCTGAAATTTTTGATCCTGCGCGCCACACAGATAACCAAAGGGTAAACCGCGACGGCGCACTGCATCCAATAACCACGGTTGCCGACCAAGCGAGGTGGCTTCCAACATATCAGCCACGGCGACGGCATCGTTGCGACTGCGCAGAGCCACTAACGTCTGGCGCGTTGCATCATCCAAATCCGCAAACACGCTCTGACGATACCAGTCAGGCAGCACCACAGATAAGGATTCGCGGCGAAAACGCTGCGCCCAGCGCGCATCGTGCTCCCTGCGCGCCTGACGCGCGGTAGCTTCCTGCAACCCAGGGTTACCGCCTTCCACCAGCAGGCCACATAATCCCGCCGCAGTGTCCCCCACGCAGGAGGCCGCGAAATCCATTGCGATGCGTCCGCCCAACGAATAGCCAATCAGCCAGTAACGCGTGATGCCCTGTGCGCGCAGTGTCAGCGCCAGCTGCTGGCGCACCTCGCTGAAATCGCTGGCACGCACACCTGCCGACGCACCATGACCGGGTAAATCCACTTGCAGAATGGGCCACTCTGGTAACAGCGGGCAGAGCGCCTGCCAGTCATCACCGCGACCCAGCAACCCGTGCAACAGCACCAGCCAGGGTGTCTCTGGCATCACATCGGGAGGCGTAATACGCTGGCAGTGCAAGCTCATGGCGGGACCAGCACTCATAGCGGGAGCGGTTCTAAACGGGCAATGTCGCTTTCCAACTGTGCCTCAATCTCACCGCTGGCAACCTGCGTCGCGAGTTGATTGAGCGTGTCAGCCCCCGCCTTAGCGTCAACGACCGCCTCCAGCAAGGTTACGCCGCCTTGAGCCCAGCAGGCTGCAGTAGCTTCGCTCACCTGCTGCCAACTGTCCGCACGCACGTAGTTCAGTCCGAACATGGCAGCAACGTGGCTAAACTCCACGTTTTGCGGCATGCAATAAAAGGTTTCACGCGCCCGAGCGGGCGTCGGTAACAAAGAGAAAATCTGTCCGCCGTTGTTGTTCACCACCATCAGCACTAACGGAGCCGGTGTCTGGCGCAGCAACGCCAGCGAGTTCATGTCATAAAGCGCGGAGAGATCGCCCACAATCCCCAGCGTCGGTAACCCGTTTGCCCGCTGAACTCCCGCCATCGTGGCGATCAGGCCATCAATGCCGCTGGCACCGCGATTGCCATACACGTTATAGGCACCCGGTAACTGTGCCAGTGCGTCGATCAGGCGAATCACCAGACTGTTGCCCGCGAACAACTGCCCCTTTGGCGGTAACAGCGCCGCCACACGGTGCGCCAATGGCGCTTCACCAAAGGGTCCCGCCAACCGCGCAGCCACATAATGACGAACCGCGTCTACACACGCCGACAATCCGCGCGCCCACGGTGCCTGCGCGTGCGCCGGATGGGCGTTAAGCCAGTCGCTGACAGGGGCCACCAGACGACGCCCGCGATGATGAGCAGGATCGAGCCGCCCCGGCATCGGGTCAATCAGCCAGAATTCTTGCGGGCAGCAGTGCTCCTGCCAATGCAACACGCGTTTTCCAGTCAGGCTGCCACCAAATTGCACGACCACTTCGGCCGCCTGCAATTGCCGCGCAGCGGTCGGGTGCGCCAGCCACAAATCCGCATAAGGCAACGGTTGGCCGGTTTGCGATAGGGCATCGCCAATCAACGGCCAGCCTAAGGTTTCGGCCCAGGCCGTCAGTTGCGCCCCTTCTTGCGCGCTCACTCGGCCCACCAGAACCACACCGCGTTTTTTACGCCACAGCGGCCAATCGGGCTCTACGGCGACCGCCGTCGGATGTGCTACCCGCAGCCAGGGCGCGCGCGTTTGCCACCATCCGCCCAGCGTCGCCAGCCAGTCCTGATACAAATCATCGTCATCGGGGCCGTATAGTGGTTCAGCAAAGGGGCAGTTGATATGCAGCGCGCCATGGGTTAATTCCCCCACCGCACCATCGATTGCCGACACCAGCCAGCGCGCGGGTAAATCCGGCGTTGGGCGCGGCAGATTGAGCACCTGAGTAGGGTGAGACGCATACATGCCCTGTTGGCGGATGGCCTGATTAGCACCGCAGTCAATCAATTCGGGCGGGCGATCGGCAGTCAGCACCACCAGCCGCTCCCCGGTCAACCCCGCTTCAATGATCGCCGGATAAAGATTGGCCGTTGCCGTACCAGAGGTCACAATGATCGCCACGGGTTCGCGCGATGCCTTGGCTAAACCAAGCGCAAGGTGCCCCAACCCACGTTCGTCAAAATGGGTATGGCAGATGACCGAGGCATGCGCAGCCGCAGCCAGCGTTAATGGTGTTGAGCGCGAGCCCGGCGCGATGCAAATATGGCGAACGCCATGACGTGTCAACGCCTCAAGCAATAATGTGGCCCAGCGACGATTAAATACACTTGTTGACATGATGGACTCGACTGCTCTGATTTCAGGATATGCCGCTTATTATATTTTTTTTCATGAGGCTGACTTTGATATAAACCCGCACTCTGCACAACAAAGATAAAACAAAACTATGACACTTCGCCGTCGAATAACGTCTTTAATCCTGCCGCTTTGTTATCCAGCTCCACCCATTCTTGCTCTGGATCAGATCCCGGCAAAATGCCTGCACCGGCGTAAAGCTTGATTTTATCACCATTGATCTCTGCTGAACGTAAGGCCACGCAAAACTCGGCCTGCGCCAATGAAAGATAACCGGCAGACCCTGCATACCAGCCGCGCGTAAACGGCTCGACCTGACGAATAAACGCACGCGCTGCCTGACGAGGCAACCCAGCCACTGCCGCTGTCGGCTGCAAATCATTCAGGCAAGCGGTATCAGAGGCTTGATGCAGCGTGGCGCTGATCGCGCGGCGTAAATGTTGCACTTTACGCAACCTTATCACTTCCGGAGGCATAACATCCAACGTGGCGACGGATTGCTGCAACCGTTGGCTGATATCTTCCACCACGAATTGGTTTTCGCACTGGTTTTTTCTGTCGTTCATCAACCACTGCGCGAGCGTCTCGGCGGTGCGGTCATTGTCATCGCTGGCGACCGTTCCGGCCAGCGCTTCCGTGTTCAGGGTGGTTCCCTGACGTAAGTAAAGGCGCTCAGGACTGGAGCCCATAAAGGCCTGTTTCGCGTTATGGGCCAGCATAAAGTGGAAGCAGCGATGATTGGCGGCACGGCTGGCAGCCATCATACTTGCTGCACAGAGCGGCTGCGATAGCGTCAACGTGGTACAGCGCGCCAAAACCACTTTTTCCATCTCATCAGCAGCAATGCTCGCCAGTGCCTGTTCAAGCATGCTAACCCAGCCTTCCCGCGAAGGTTGGTGCACTTGCGCTACAATGCGACTGGTCAGCGGTGCAATGGGATGCGCGGGCAACAGGAATTTGATAAATGCAGCGGCTTCATCGGCATCCGCCTGCAATGAGGTTTCACTGAACAGATTCACCTTGAGACTCAGTTGATCTCCCTGACGAATGACTTCAACGCGCGGTAAAAAGAGATAGTCAGCCGATTCTTCCCCTTCCGTCGTCGTGCGCTCAAAGCCGTTGAGGCCCCAAACACGCACATCCGGCGCACTGCGATAACGCTGAAAAAAACCTTCGGCATCACTGATATGGCGAAAACCGCGCACGATACCGCACACGGCAGCTTCTTCTGACTCCTGCCGATGCTGCCAGTAAAACTGGGGATAAACAGGCTGGGTAGCCAACCAAGGCAACAATGACGGCTCACTCTCTTCTGTCGCAGCGATATCCATGGGCAAAGCGACGACGAGTTGTCGACTTCCCGGCGATGCTGGCTGCGGTTCACGCAATACCTGCTGCATACGACGCAGCAAGTGAGAAAGTTGTTTCACCCTTACCCCAAAGCTCAAACGTAAAGCACGGGATTATACGGCAAAAAGCGGATAATGTGAGACAGGCTTCCGTGCTATCTACGGTCAAATCATTGTAAACAAGCACAACAACAAACTGGTGTCGCGCATTATGGAAACTATCGCGCAATAATTAATCGCATCAATTGACAAACGCAGCGGACGCAACGCGGTAAAATGGCGTTGCTATCATCATTTATTTCCCAATTTCCGATCCTTTAGCCGGTTTTTACCGGCTTTTTTTTGCCCCTATGCTTACGACCTCCTGAGGATCCCCTCGCACCATTGGCGAATATCACAGCAAAAAGGGTTAACTGTTCCGATTAATCTCGGAAGTTAGGCTACGGGATTAAGGAAGTTTCGATTCAGTGAGGAAGTTATGATAAAAAGGGAGCCGGACAAAGAGAGGGTGGTGCGTGGAACATGAGCAAAGTAACGCGAGAAGCGCAATGCCAAATCGAGAGCGCAGAAACAAAAGAGACCGCACAAGGCGCAGGTTGTCCTTATTTGTTACTGGCTGAGGTCAATGCCTTTCATTTTCTCATCTTACGCTCTGCCTAGTAGGAACTGTCATCATGCCTGCGAGTCTGCTTCGCTACCTTACCCTGTTCGCCCTGCTGCTACTGCTGACAACCGGCACGCTGAGCTACAATATCGTGAACAACTGGTTGGCAGAGAAGAAGTCTACGCTCAACACCCTCGCACTGGGTATGCAAAAGCGTATCGACACCTACCGCTTTTTCACCTACCAAATTTATAGCAATCTGAACAACGACGCCGCCGGGGAAGATAACGTCAATGCTATCAGTCTGCTGCCGGATGTGTTCTATGTGGAAAAAAACGGTCAGAAAACCGATGCGCTCATCTTTGGTCAGCACGATAAATCAACGCTTAGCGCGGTGCGCAAGATTTCTCGTTATCTCGATATCCTGTGGGGGGCCGAGAGCGATATCTACTCCATGTACTACCTTAACGGCGTAGATAACAGCCTGAGCATGATTTCCACGCAGATCCTGAAAGACATTTCCGCACAGTTTCGCGGCAGCTATATCACCGCGATTGCCGAAGCCCGACGCACCGAGATGCTGCAACAGTCAAACGCGCTTGATGAACGCGAGAGCTTCTCCCCCATCCGCAAGCTGCGCTTTTATAATGACTACTATTTTACGCTGCGCACCACCTTCAACCAGCCGGGCCATCTGGCGACCATTATCGCCTTTGATTTGCCCATCAACGATCTGATCCCACATACGCTGTCGCGCGACAATTTCATCCTGCGCGCAGAGAGCGTGGGAACCAGCAGTGAAGCGTTCACCAACAATGAAGATACGACTCGCGTCCAGCTAAACGGTTCGCTGTTAGAGGTGGCCGCACCGCTGGTTAACGCGCCGGTGAATATCGTTTATCAGTTACCTCTGCGGCAATTCGCCGCCGATATGGCGCGTAATAATATTTGGTTACTGCTGCTGAATCTGGCGCTGTTGGCGCTAACCCTCACAGGATTCTACCTATGGCGCCAACCCAACCGCGATGCGCGCGACGATCCGTCACCCCGCTTGCGTAAACAGCAGGCGCTTTATCAGGAGATCGTTAAACGCATCCCGATTGGCATTCTGGTTTATGATTTTTCTGCCAACCGCGTGGTGGTACAAAACGCCATTGCCGAGCATCTGTTGCCCCATCTGAGTTTGGAGAAAATCGCTGCGATGGCGCGCGAGCATCAGGGTGTGGTGCAGGCGACCATCAACAACGAGATGTACGAGATTTTGCAGTTCAGCCACCCGCAGATGCCAGAGCACAACCTGTTTCTGATTCGCGAGCAGGATAAAGAAATCCTGGTGCATAAAAAGATGCAATTGGCACAGCGCGAATATGATAAAAACGTGCTGGCGCGCCAACGGCTGTTAACCCATCTTCGCCAGGAGCTGCATACGCCAATGCAGGCCTTACAGCAGCATTTGCTGTCTCTGGCACAAACGGCGGATGACGAGATTCGGACCAGGTTGTTACGTAAAGCGTCGGATGAAACAGCGCAAACCATCGCGCTGCTGGATAATATTGCGCTCCATGACCGGCTCGACAACGACACATGGCAACCGGACGTAGCGCCATTTTCCCCCCTCGCGATGATGGATAACCTGCTGCTTGCCAGTCTGCCGCGCCTTTCCCAAAAAGGGCTGCATCTGTTTCATCACTACCGTCTAGAACCGCAACGTTTGTATGTGGGCGACATGGCTATGTTGCAAAAAGCGCTGTTGCTGCTGCTCGATTATGCCATCACCAATACGGATTACGGCAAGATAACACTCACGCTGGAAGCGGATGCCGAGCAGGCGGACAAACTCACTATCCTGCTCAGCGATACCGGCACCCGCATGTCAGTGGCCGAGCTAGATAATCTGCGCCACCCTTGGCTGACCGTGCCGTCAGCAGATCGCACCCAACAAAATTCAGGATTTGCGCTGTTTCTCTGCCATCAACTCGCACGTAAGCTTGGCGGAGATCTGAATATCGCCTGCAAACAAGATCTCGGCACGCGCTATCAGTTGACGGTCACGCTGCCTGCCAGCGTCAACAGCGAGGATGAAGATGAAAAGCTGCTGGAAGACATGACGGTACTGTTAGATATCACTGCCAATGAAGTACAGCAGATTGTGCAGCACCTGCTCTCCAGTTGGGGGGCCGACTGTGTCAACGCCGATGAACGCCAGATGCCCCAGGAGTTCGATCTGCGTATTGTCGATGATGAAGCCAAAATGGCGGATAATACGCTGCTGGTGAACGGTGAGGATACCCACGTAACCGTACTGGCACCACGTCGCTTGCGCACCAATTTTAATATCAGCCAATTGCTGCAAGATGCCGTGCTGACTTTGATTGAACAACAATTAGAGGCCACACCGCACGATGCAGCACCCACGGACATTCAAGAATACGCCCGGCAACTGAAAGCCAGCGACTATTTTTCGCTGTTCGTTGAAACGGTACCCGATGACATTGTCAAACTGTATACTGATGCAGAAACAGGCGACTTTTCAACGCTGGCACAAACGGCGCATCGACTTAAAGGTGTGTTTG
>NZ_JAGFPF010000500.1:0-1303 GCF_025962695.1 Candidatus Symbiopectobacterium sp. NZEC135
ATTTCTGCCTTATATATTCAACCAACAGTAGGGTGAAACGCTTGAACAAACCATCCTGACGAGGTTTAACCTGCTTCCTATTACTTTTAACGGGAGCGCGTTTAATCGTACTGGCAGTTGGGAAGGATGGGGTTTTCAATTTAGTGCGTGTATGAGGTGCAGGTGCAACCAGAACAGGCTGTTGCTCTTCGGATGATGACGACTGCGAACCTGTTTCAGGCAATACGATTTCAACAGGCTCAGGCATTTCTGATACGGTGAAGCTTCTAAGGTCAACAACGATCTGCAGATCTAAATCTTTGAAGGTGTTGTATGTGGCCTGAGCTTCTTGTTTCATCTCATCACGAACAGCCTGTTCAGCAGCACGATTCTCCTGAACGTGCTTACTGCTCCATTTGGCACGATGAACACGCTGCATTGGTGGACGGCTGGTCAATGTTGCCTTGGCAAGCCATAATGCTTTTTCTTCAACATCCAATGTAATAGTGGCATTTTCGAGTGCTTCACTGTGTTGAGCATCAATAGAACGATGATCAATACGCTCATTGCTACCAGCAGCAGCCAGATAGCGATTGGCAATCACTGACCATGATTCGCGCCAAAGGTTAACGTTTTTCTTATCATTCCAGCTTCTTTCTTTTTTACCGAAGCCATCAGCGGTGATCGGTTTTAATGTCAACATCACATGAGCATGAGGATTATTACTGTCAAGATCGTGAAAAGCGATATCAGCAATCATCCCCTTATCAACGAAAATTTTTTGGCAGTATTCAACAACCAGTTTTATCTTGTCTTGATTGCTCAGTTCACAGGGAATAGCTACATCAAAATAACGGGCTGTTTGACCATCTTTCTGACGCTCAACTCTCTCAACTTCATTCCATAGTGCTGTTGAGCTTTCAACAATATGAGCAGGTGCTGAAACAGGGGCTAATATCTGATGATGGAATAAATCTGTTCTGTGGCTGAAATCATATGTATTACCTGTACGATCATCTGTTATTCTGCAACGCGCATGGTAGGCAGCTTTCCTACAGGAAGACATACCTTCAGAACGTTTCACAATTTTAAACTCCAGATGAAAAATCGCCATATAATAAATAACCTCAAATATAACTATGCTGCTGTTAGTTTTTCGCAAGAAAAACTTTTGTGTTGACGTTGACCTTTCTTTTAGCCTGCGGCAGGCAACCGTCGGTAGACCCCACACGCTCACGAAGTGAGTGTATAAGTGGGCATTGTTTTTTTAAAAAAAGAAACAATGTAAAAGCCTCCCTACTTAATTAATACGAAATATATGAAT
>NZ_JAGFPF010000501.1:0-1300 GCF_025962695.1 Candidatus Symbiopectobacterium sp. NZEC135
CGGGGTGCCGATCTGCTCAAGTTTTCCGTGCGACATCACGGCAATACGATCGGCCATCGACAGCGCTTCATCCTGATCGTGCGTGACGAACAGTGCGGTGATTCCGGTTCGGCGCTGGAGATCGCGGATTTCATCACGCATTTCATCACGCAGTTTGGCATCCAGATTAGACAGCGGCTCATCAAACAGCAGGAGCTCTGGCTCAATCACCAACGAACGGGCGATGGCTGCGCGTTGCTGCTGCCCGCCAGAGAGCTGGCTGACGCGGCGATCGCCTAATCCGCCAAGTTTAACCAAGGCCAGTGCCTGCTGTACCCGTTTGGCGCGCTCGGCGCGTTTGATGCCCCGCATCTCGAGCCCGAAGGCGATGTTTTGCGCCACGCTCAGGTGGGGAAATAACGCATAGGCTTGAAACACCATGCCCATGTTGCGCTGATGCACGGGAATGGCCGAAATGTCCCGGCCATTAAGCTGAATACTGCCCGCTGTGGGGGCGATCAAACCCGCTATCATCCGCAGCAGGGTGGTTTTGCCACAGCCCGACGGGCCGAGGAGCGCCAGCATTTCGCCGCGCGGCACGTGCAGGCTGACGTCATCAACGGCGGGGGCCGGAGCCCCCGGATAGGATTTCGCCAATTGGTTGGCGGAAAGGTGAACATCGGACATACGGCGTCTATCTCTTCAGCGATAACAGGGGTAATCGTGGCGTGCCCGCCATCAATGCAGCGCGATCACATCGCGACGAATCTTCTGGATCCACGGCGCGTAGCGTTCTGCAACCCAAGGCCAGTCGAGCGCCCATTGCGCCTGCTGTGCCTCTTTACTGCCATAAATACGCGCCGCCGCCGGTGCGCTCAACGTCACTTGGGTGTTGACGGGCCCATAGAAGCTTTGCTCGGCGAAGGTACGCTGCGCCTCGGCGCTGAGCGCGTAGTCAATAAATTGCTGCGCTGCGCTGGCCTGTTTGGAGCCTTTTACCAGACTGATGGTATTGATCTGGCCGATGCTGCCTTCACGCGGTAGCGCAATACCGATTTTTCCCCCCTGCTTATCATGCAGATACTGCGCACGCCCGTTCCAGCAGATAGCCAGATCCACTTCACCACTTTGTACCACCGCGTAGCAGTCCGGTGCGGGATCCCAGGTGGCGACGTTCGGGGCGATGGCCTTCAGCACGGTAAAGCCCGGTTCGATATCCTGCTTGTAGTCACCGCCTTTTAATCGGGTCAGAATCGGCAATAACGTGACGCCACGGGTGTCCGCTAACGGCGCCGCGATGCGCCCTTTGTATTTTGTATCG
>NZ_JAGFPF010000502.1:0-1300 GCF_025962695.1 Candidatus Symbiopectobacterium sp. NZEC135
CATCATCGGTAAATTTGGTGAAAGGGCGGTAATCCCCTCATTGGTGGCAGCCTGTGCCATTCTGGCGTATGGCGGTGTCTCGGTGTTTGTGGCGCTGTTTACCGTCTACTCCATGATGGTCAGCATGTTCAAAAAAGCCAATTTGCCGCGCAGGCTGATCCCCGCTGTCTATTTTGCCGGTGCGGGCACCTTTGTCATGATCATGCCGGGTTCTCCCCAAATCCAGAACCTGATACCGATGAAGTTTCTCGGCACCTCAGCCACTGCGGGGTTAGTGCCAGGATTATTGACGGCCGCTTTTCAGGCGACATTGGTGATCTTCTATCTGTCATGGCTGTTTCGCAAAGTGAAAGCCAGCGGCGAAGGGTGGGTGGATGACGATGCCGCCGCCGGGAAAAGCAATGCTCCGCAGAGTGCGGCAAAAGATAAGCCGCAGCCCCATGTGATCATTGCGCTGTTGCCGATGCTGCTGTTGCTGTCGGTGCTGAATATTTTGAAATGGGACCCGGCAATTGCGCTGTTTTGCGCCATCGTTTCGGCACTGATTATTTACGCTCGCTATCTCAACTGGAAAGAGATTATCGGCAACCTGGCGGCAGGCACCATGGAGGGCGTGGTGTCTCTGTTTAACACGGCGGTCATCGTCGGTTTTGGCGCGCTGGTCATGAAGCTGCCTGCGTTTCAGGAATCCTTTCAGGCGATCGCGCATTCCGGGCTGAGCCCATTGATGGTCACCGCCATTGCCGTCGGTGCGTTGGTGTTTATCAGCGGTTCCGGCTCGGGTGCACTCAGTATCGCCATGCCGCTGATTGCCTCTATGTTTCCGGCTGCGGTGGTGGATCAGGGGGCATTGCACCGCGTGGCGACCATGGCCTGCATGAGTACCACGCCACCCTTTAACGGATTGATTATTACCGTACTGAGTGTGTGCGGTGTCAGCCATAAACAAGCCTATGGTCCGGTCGGTATGCTGACGTTAGCCATTCCGTTGGTTGCCATGGCCTTTATGCTGCTGCTTTACGCTGTGTTGCCCGCCTCTATCACTATGCTCGGTGGATAACCTCCTCTGTTAATCAGGACGTGATCTACGCCGGTGCGTGGTAATTATCTTGTAACCGCGTACCGAAAAAATATGAAACACCAGGGAATAACTATTTATTCCAGTAAGATTATCGGGAGACGTAAAAATGAATTTCGAACTTAACGAAGAACAAACGCTGATTCGTAATATGGTCAGAGAGTTTGTGGACAGCGATATTAAACCCATTGCCGCTATTATTGATAAACAGCACCGTTTCCC
>NZ_JAGFPF010000503.1:0-1298 GCF_025962695.1 Candidatus Symbiopectobacterium sp. NZEC135
AAAAAAACGATCGTTAAACCGTTTAATTTTTCTTATTCGATCGGTTTTTTCTATCAAGAAAATAAAAATGAATCGATTCAGCAAGGGGAAATATTAAGTTAAATTAATAATTTAGAGTGCTAATTATTCTGTTGCTTTATTTTTTCGTAAAAATAAGAACCGTAGCGTCAGATTTTCAAAGAGGGCCAGATAATAAGACGAGTAGGGTGATAACGTTTTTTTTAATTTTTTGTACTTTCATAATAGTACAACACTCCTCTCCCGACAGTAAAGGTCAAGCGAAGAGAGGAGCGGACAATGTATCAGGTTAAATCAACATTCTTGCTGGCGAACAGCCAGGTTAAAATAAAGCCAGTAATATAAGCGACGATGAGGCCAGCAATATAGACTGCCATTCCAACAAAAATACCCTGTGCCGATGTCATCAGCGGGATGGAGACCAAACCAGAAGGGCCAAATACCGTATTCAGGCCGATCGGCAACCCCATCCAAGCCACCGTGCCAACAAAGAAGCCGCCCATGGCCCCACCGCAACAGGCGGTCACAAAAGGTTTCAGGCGTGGCAGCGTGACGCCATAAATCAGCGGTTCGCCAATGCCTAACAGACCGGGGAAAATGGCCCCTTTGATTTGAGTGCGTAGCAGAGAGCCTGTCGGAGAACGAACAAAAAGGGCCAGTGCAGCCCCGACTTGCCCAGCGCCCGCCATGGCGAGAATGGGAAACAGGGAATTGAAGCCTTGTGCGTCCATCAACGCGAAATAGACCGGCACAAAGCCCTGGTGGATGCCAAAAACTACCGCAATCAGAAACAGTCCAGCTAAAATGGCGCTGCCAAACGGGTTGCCGTTTAAGTGCAGGAACAGCCATGACATGCCTTTGAACAGTTCGCCACCGATGGGCATGATGACGACAAAGGTCACCGCGCCGGTAATCAGCAACGTCAGGGTGGCGGTGAGGATCATATCAAGGTTATCAGGCATGATGCGGCGCACCTGCTTTTCGACCCAAGCACCCAGCATGCAAGCCAGTAATACGCCAATAATATTACCGCGTGGATCGATGGCCAGGCCAAAGAAATGTGTCATCCCAGCGTAATAACCGGTAGTCCCTTCCGGCACATAGCGCAAGATAAACAGAGAAGCAATGATTGCACCATTGACGCCCGTTCCACCGAACGCCTTCTGGGTATTAAAACCAATCAGGATGCTAAGAAAAGTAAACAAACCAATGCTAAACACTTTCATGTAAGCAATCAGGCTTTTTAACCAGGCGGCCTGTGCGACACCTTCTACTACCAG
>NZ_JAGFPF010000504.1:0-1298 GCF_025962695.1 Candidatus Symbiopectobacterium sp. NZEC135
GGACCGCCGTCATGCCACAGGGAATAGAGTCCGGCCTGCCAGGTATCACTTTTCAGGTGCCCATTACGTTCCAGTTCATCGGTATTGCGCATGACGCTCAGGCTGCCACCAACGGTGACGCTGTCACTTAGTGTATAATCCAGCAGTGCGTAGGCCATCACCGCACGCGCATTTTTTTGTGGAGCCAGATCGAACCCGGAAGATGGCAGTTGCTGCCCTTCAATCCCGACGGCACCGTCCAGCGATCCTGTCCGTCGTGGCAAATCCTGGAGCATCGACCAACGCTGGCTGTGAAGATCGGCCAACGATTGATGCTGGCGTTTCACACTGTCTTCCATGGCGCGCTGCATATCTGCCGCCGACATTGCAGAATGAAGTCGATCGGTATCGGAGATTTCCAGCAGCAAACGCGAGATCAGGCGAGAAACGTCGCTCAGCCGCTGCGCCACGCGATCGGGACCCAACGCGTCTGTCAGCACCGTTTCGTTGTCAAGGGCGGGGTTATGCCAGGTTGCGCCACCGGGAATGGCCGGATTCGTGGTCTGTTCATAACCGTCTAAATCGCCGATGTTCCAGTTGGTCGCCTCCATATACAGCACCGGGATGTTAAAGGCATTGTTAAAACTGTCACCGTCGCTACAACAGCCGGTACCAGCGGGATAATCAGGATTAAGGCCCGGGTTGGTAAACAGCGCTATTCCCAACTCTTTGGCGATACGCAACGTCTGTTCGCGCAAGCTGGTCAGCGCGGGATTTGCCACGCTGTTGCTGCCCGCATGGGCATACAGCATGTCACCGGTGATCATGCTGTCCATGTTGATCATCGCCTTGAGATTGCCGTCATAACCGTCGGCCTGCAAGGCATTGACCAACGCCTGCGAGCCACGCAGCCCCTCTTCTTCCGCACCGAATGCGGCAAATACCAGGGATTTCTCTGTTTGAACGCCGCTGAAATTACGCGCGATTTCGGTCAGGATAGCCGCGCCAGACGCGTTATCGTCGAGCCCTTGTAACGTCGGGCGATTGAAGTACGTGTCAAAATGCGCGCCGGTGATGATGTAATCGTTGCTTACCCCTTGATTATAAACCAGCACGTTTTGTGAGGCGCGCGAACTGCCCCCTGCCGTCCAGGTAAAATCCTGTCTGACTGCGGTATACCCGGATGACAGCATGCGCTGCTCCATCCAGTCCGCTGCGCCGGCAAAATTATCCGTACCGCGATAGCGTCCGGGGTAATCATGGATCAGACGATCCACGGTCACCTGTGCGTAATCGCCATAGTCCACTGCCCATGCGGA
>NZ_JAGFPF010000505.1:0-1295 GCF_025962695.1 Candidatus Symbiopectobacterium sp. NZEC135
AGTACCTGCAACAAAAACAGGGGAGCCATGCCATGTTGATCACCATTTCGCCAGCGAAAACGCTGGATTACACCAGCCCGTTGGCCACCGAGCGCTACACGCAGCCCGCATTGCTGGACCACGCCAGCGAACTGATCGCCTTGTGTAAACGGCTCACACCGGCACAAATAGCCTCGTTGATGAGCATCAGTGACAAACTGGCGGATCTCAACGCCGGGCGTTTTAGCGAATGGCAGCCCCATTTCACTCCCGACAATGCGCGCCAAGCCCTGTTGGCCTTTAAAGGCGACGTCTATACCGGGCTTGCCGCAGAAGATTTCAGCGAAGCAGATTTCGATTTTGCCCAGCAGCATCTGCGCATGTTGTCCGGGCTGTATGGCGTACTGCGCCCGCTGGACTTGATGCGGCCCTATCGTCTGGAAATGGGTACGCGACTGGAGAACCAGGCCGGCA
Source organism: Candidatus Symbiopectobacterium sp. NZEC135 (assembly GCF_025962695.1). Taxonomy (NCBI): domain Bacteria; kingdom Pseudomonadati; phylum Pseudomonadota; class Gammaproteobacteria; order Enterobacterales; family Enterobacteriaceae; genus Symbiopectobacterium; species Candidatus Symbiopectobacterium sp. NZEC135. Next base: position 454 of record NZ_JAGFPF010000505.1, read on the forward strand.
AGGATCTTTATCACTTCTGGGGTGATACCATCACGCAGCACCTCAATCAGGCGCTACAGGCACAGGGAGATGACATCCTCGTCAATCTGGCGTCAGATGAATACTTCAAATCCGTCAATGTCAAAAAGCTCAATGCTACGCTGATAAAACCGGTGTTTCTGGATGAGAAAAACGGCAAGTTCAAGGTGATCAGTTTCTACGCCAAAAAGGCGCGTGGCTTGATGAGCCGTTTTATTATCAAAAACCGGCTGACGCAGGTTGAGCAACTGCAAGATTTCAATCTGGAAGGTTACTGCTTTGCGGAATATGGCGCGACCGAGCAGGAGCTTGTCTTTAAGCGCCACGCGCAGTGAGGGTTACCGTTCCCCGCACGGTGCGGGGAACGATAAACAGCATAACTTATTCCGGCAACGCCATCAGGAACTGACGCAACTGCGCGAAATCGGGCGCAAAGTTATGCGAGAGCAATTCCAGATCCGCACGCTGCGCCAATGCGTCTGGCAGATCCAGCGTTTTACCCAGAATGGCTTCTACGCTCTCTTTGAATTTCGCCGGATGCGCTGTTCCCAGGAACAAGCCGAACTCGCCCGGCTGGAGTTGGTCGCGCAGCAGACGATAAGCAATGGCTGCATGCGGTTCGGAGGTGTAGCCCAGCGCTTCCAGTTCATGCAGGGTCGCTTTGGTCACATCATCACTCACCGCACCAAATCCCAGCGTTGGCAGCGCCCAATTTTTACGACGGAACAACTCCTCTACGCGCGGCCAGTTGTACGGCTGGCTAACATCCATCGCGTTAGACAACGTTGCCACTGTCGGATTGGGGGCCCATTCGCCGTTGCTGA
>NZ_JAGFPF010000506.1:0-1293 GCF_025962695.1 Candidatus Symbiopectobacterium sp. NZEC135
GTCTCTCCGCCCCTGCCAGAAACACAAAAAACCTTCCGTGGAAAGACGGTGGGTTTTTTTGTTTGGTTTAAATCTATATTCATGCTTAGGAAAGGAATTCCAGTAATGGATGCTGCTTATCGACTTCGCGCCACGTCTCGGCAGGGGCTCTCTGCTGGCCTGTTTTTTGCCCTGTTTCTTACGATATTCTCCGCTGTCGCCAACTATGATTCCGTGTATTTCACCCATAAAGAATGGGATCTGGTGTGTGATAACACGCTGACTTGTCGTGTGTCGGGCTATTCTCCCGACAGTGTGACATTTGGCGTTAGCGTCTTATTAACGCGTAAAGCTGGCGCTGGCACGCCGGTGGATAATCAGGTGATGCTGAGCGATGGGCTGGGCCACGATGACGTATTGGCGATGCGCGGAACGCCCCAATTGATCATTGCTGGGCGCGTACTGGGGGTGTTGCAGGTCGCTGATAGAAAAAAAATCAGTTGGCGTATGAATGCGACGCAGTATGCTGCTTTTCTTCGTGCGCTGCGTCGTGACAAGCCGATTGTATTTAAGGATAAGCTGGCCGAGTATCCCCTTTCCAATGCAGGTTCCAGCGCTGTAATGCTGCAAATGGACCGGGTTCAGGGGCGAATGGGTACGCGTGGCGCGATCTATAAAACCGGCAAAAAGGATGATTCCAACGTTAAAGCTCCGATTGCCGCACCGGTGATTATCAAAGCGCCCGTCAAAGACCAGGCGGCGCGCGACATGACCGCACAGGAATTAGCCCGGTTCAAACCAGCGCTGATGAAAACCCTGGTAGGGGATGATGCTTTTGACTGCACCGACGACCAGCTTAACAGTGACCACCTGCCTTGGCAGATTGCTCGCTTGAATAAAACGCAGTCCTTGGTCATCGCGCCTTGCTGGATGGCTGCCTATAACGGGGGTTCCAAATTCTGGTTGGTGGATACCCTGATGAAGCGCCCCGCGCAGCTGATTGACGTAGGTATGATGGCCAACGACTACCAGAACGGTGCCATTGTATGGATTATGCGCGGGCGTAGCGTGGGGGATTGCTGGTCCACCAAATCGTGGCAATGGAATGGCAAAGCCTTTGTGTACAGTGCCAAAAGTTGGACCGGGCGCTGTCGTTACATCCGCAATGGGGGCGCGTGGGATATCCCGATGCGGGTATCAACCTTTAAATAGCGTTTGTTCGGTAAACGGCCCACGCCTGACGCGGGCCGTTACATCAATTAGTGCAGGATCTGCGACAGGAAGGTGCGTGTACGTTCTGAACGCGGATTGCTG
>NZ_JAGFPF010000508.1:0-1292 GCF_025962695.1 Candidatus Symbiopectobacterium sp. NZEC135
AGTGCGCAAGTGGTGCTGGTTTACGCCACATCAGACCGGTCGTGTATTGAACGTTATAATGCCGCGCAGATAGCGACACGTGTGGCGGAATATTTTAGCGCTAAAGGGAAGCATGTCCTGCTGTTTATTGATTCAATAACCCGTTATGCGCGTGCGCTGCGTGATACCGCACTTAGCATGGGGGAAATGCCGGCCAGACGCGGTTATCCCGCCTCGGTGTTTGAAGCATTACCCAAGCTGTTGGAGCGGCCTGGACGTTTTCATCAGGGTTCAATAACGGCCTTCTATACGGTATTGATTGAGAATGAAGAAGAACCGGATGTTATTGGCGATGAAGTTCGTTCTATTCTCGATGGACATATTTATCTGAGTAAAAGGTTGGCTGCTCAAGCACATTATCCGGCGATTGATATTTTACAAAGTATTAGTCGTGTGTTTCTTCATATCACGCCATCAGAGCAACAGCGTGCCGCAGCACGTTTTCGAGAATTGCTGTTTCGGCAACGAGATATGCAACTGTATCTGGACCTGGGAGAATACCAGCCAGGAGAGAATGCAGAAAACGATACGGCGCTGAATAAAAAGGAGCAGATGGAGGATTTTCTCAAACAGGACATGACGCAGAAAATCGAGATAACCACGTGTTTGGATAAACTTTATGCATGCCTGGCGTAAAGGACATGCTTTTTTGGCTTTGCTGGAGCATAAACAACATCGTGCCGGGCATGATAAAAAAAAGAGTGAAGCGCTATTGGATGAGATGTTTTACGCCATTGCGCAATGCCGTAGGGAGTATGACGCAATAAGCACGAAGATTGCTCAGTTGATGTCGCCTGGGGTGCTTAGTCGCAGTGAAATGTACCAGCGTATTCGGCAGCAGGGTGTATTGATGAGTAACCAGCAAGATATTACTCAGCGCATTATTGATTTGCAGAATGATGCTGATATTGAAAAACAAAAAATAGAACAATGTCAGAGCGTGATAGTCGGGTGTGAAAAAAGACACCGCAATATTGCACGCAATCTTCAACGTATGCGACGTAACCAACTTCAACGTGCAGATACCACTACTGAAAATGATATTGAGGAGAGAGTAAGTTATGGAGATAAAACCGGGTGAGGCATCAATAAAATCCCAGATGTCATCGGAAACCGACTCTGAAAGTGAAATATCCCTCGAAAAAATAGCGGAGAAAAAGAAAAAGAAGGAAACACACAGTTCCGAAAAAATTACGTATTTGCATTATTACACTGCAATTCTGCATGACAAACCGTTGAGCCTGAAAAAGAAC
>NZ_JAGFPF010000507.1:0-1282 GCF_025962695.1 Candidatus Symbiopectobacterium sp. NZEC135
AAACGGTTTTATCGGCAACCACCTGACGGAACGGTTGCTGCAAGATGAAAATTACGAAGTCTACGGCTTGGATATCGGTTCCGATGCCATTGCCCGTTTCCTGCTCAATCCACGTTTTCACTTTGTTGAAGGCGACATCACCATCCACTCGGAGTGGATTGAGTATCACATCAAGAAATGTGATGTCGTTCTGCCGCTGGTTGCTATTGCCACGCCGATTGAATACACGCGCAATCCGCTACGGGTATTCGAACTGGATTTTGAAGAGAACCTGAAAATCGTGCGTAGCTGCGTCAAACACCAGAAGCGCATCATCTTCCCTTCCACCTCTGAAGTGTATGGGATGTGTAGCGATAAGGTGTTCGATGAAGATCGCTCATCGCTGGTGGTGGGGCCGATTAACAAACAACGTTGGATCTATTCGGTTTCGAAGCAACTGCTGGACCGAGTGATCTGGGCCTATGGTGAAAAGCAGGGACTGCGTTTTACGCTGTTCCGCCCCTTCAACTGGATGGGGCCACGGCTTGATAGCCTGGATGCGCCATCACGCAGTTGATTCTGAATCTGGTGGAGGGATCGCCCATCAAACTGATTGATGGCGGTGAACAGAAGCGCTGTTTTACCGATATCAACGACGGCATCGACGCGTTATTCCGCATCATTGAAAACCGTGACAACAAGTGTGACGGGCGAATCATCAATATCGGTAATCCGAACAATGAGGCCAGTATCCGCGAACTCGCGGAGCTGTTGCTCGAAAGCTTTGAACGCCATCCGTTACGGCACATTTATCCGCCGTTTGCCGGCATGTGCGTGGTGGAGAGCGGCAGTTACTACGGTAAAGGCTATCAGGATGTGGAACACCGCAAACCGAGCATCGCCAATGCGCGCCGCCTTCTGGGTTGGGAGCCACAGGTCGAAATCCGCCAGACGATTGACGAAACGTTGGACTTTTTCCTGCGCGCTCACCCTACACCGGATTCCGCCCCATGAAACGTGTCGGGCTGCGTATTGATGTTGACACCTGGCGCGGCACGCGAGTCGGCATGCCGCCCCTGCTGGAAACGTTGGATCAGCATGGGGTTCAGGCAAGCGTCTTTTTCAGCGTTGGGCCAGACAATATGGGACGTCACCTTTGGCGTCTGGCCAAACCGGCTTTTTTGTGGAAGATGCTGCGCTCCAAGGCGGTTTCTCTGTATGGCTGGGATATCCTGCTGGCGGGGACTGCCTGGCCGGGCCGCCTGATTGGGCGCGGTAATGCGGACGTTATGCGACAAACGGC
>NZ_JAGFPF010000509.1:0-1291 GCF_025962695.1 Candidatus Symbiopectobacterium sp. NZEC135
AATCGGTAGACACAAGGGATTTAAAATCCCTCGGCGTACGCGCTGTGCGGGTTCAAGTCCCGCCCCGGGCACCATCATCACATCAATGGACGTCAACAGACGTCTATTTTTTTGTCTAAAATCCACGAGTTACAAGCTTTTCCTTCGTTCCGTACTCTCCCGGTATCAACACAATTCTATCGACATCAACTTGCGTGTGCGGGTACAAATACGGGTACATTTCGGTTCAATAAATCTCTGTACCCGCAACATCGCTTTTATTGAAGGAGCTGCATGATGGCACTCACGGACATGAAGGTACGTTCAGCAAAACCGGAAGAGAAAGCTTACAAACTCACCGACGGCAATGGGTTGTTTCTCCTGATACACCCCAATGGTTCAAAATACTGGCGCTTGCGTTATCGCTCCGATGGCAAAGAAAAGACGCTGGCCTTGGGACTCTATCCTGAAGTTAGCCTTTCTGAAGTGCGACAGAAACGCGATGAAGCGCGAAAACTGATTGCTGCGGGCATTGATCCCAACGAGCACAAGAAGGAAGTTAAAATTCAGCAGCACCATGCTGAACAAACCTTCGAGGCAGTGGCCCGCGCATGGCATGCCGACAACAAGAAATGGTCGGATGCACATGCAGCACGGATCCTGAAAAGCCTGAGCGACAATATTTTCTCCGCTATCGGTAGTACTCACATAGCAGATCTGAAAACGCGCGACTTGCTGGCCCCGATCAAAAGTGTTGAACGCTCAGGGCGGGTAGAAGTAGCCAAACGTTTGAAGCAACGAGTTAGCGTCATCATGACCTATGCCGTGCAAAACGGCCTGATTGACTATAACCCGGCACATGATATGGCCGGGGCAATTATGCCCGCCAAGGTTGAACACCGCCCGGCGTTAGAGCTTGAACGTTTGCCTGAACTGCTGGGCCGCATTGACAGATATAAAGGTCGGGAGTTTACCAAGTGGGTGATTAATCTCTCCCTGCTGCTTTTTATCCGCTCCAGTGAACTGCGCTTTGCCCGCTGGCCGGAAATCGACTTTGAACGCGCTTTGTGGACCATCCCGCCAGAGCGTAAACCGATCCCCGGCGTGAAGTTCTCTGAGCGCGGCTCAAAAATGCACACAGCGCATCTGGTTCCGTTGAGCCGTCAGGCACTGGAGATCCTTAAAAAGATTCGAGAGGTGAGCGGGCAGTATGAGCTGGTTTTCATTGGCGATCATTCACCACGTAAACCGGTTAGTGAGGGAACGGTGAACATGGCGCCGCAGACCATGGGCTACGACACCAAAACGGAAG
>NZ_JAGFPF010000050.1:0-29491 GCF_025962695.1 Candidatus Symbiopectobacterium sp. NZEC135
GAGCGGTAGTTCAGTCGGTTAGAATACCTGCCTGTCACGCAGGGGGTCGCGGGTTCGAGTCCCGTCCGTTCCGCCACCCTATTTAGGGGCGTAGTTCAATTGGTAGAGCACCGGTCTCCAAAACCGGGTGTTGGGAGTTCGAGTCTCTCCGCCCCTGCCAGATAGACAAAAAACCTTCCGTCGAAAGACGGAAGGTTTTTTTGTTTGCCTTTTAACCCCTATGCACACTGTTTATGTTTTAGGAAAGGAATCCTTAAATGAATACAGCATCCTCTCTCTTACGTCTGTTTGCTACTGGCGCATTGTGTGCCTTGGGCTTTTCGATCCCTCAGGCGTTTTCTGAAGAAGCATTTGTCTACTTCTCCCATAAGCAATGGAGTTTAGTGTGTGACAACACGCTGACCTGTCGTGCTGAGGGGTATTCCCCAGAAAATGAGCTCTACAGCGCAGCAGTATTGCTGATGCGCCATGCGGGTGCGGATACTGTGGTCGATAATCAAGTGATGTTGACCGATCTGTTGGATAACGAAGACGCTCTGCCACATCGGGGTACGCCGCAGCTGATGATCGATGGCCGCTCATTGGGTGCGCTGCAACGGGTGGAGGGGCAAGACCAACGTTGGCGCATGAATGCGACTCAGTTTTCCGCTTTTCTCATCGCACTACGCCGTGACAATCACATTACTTTCCAGGATAAATTAGGCCGTTACCCGCTTTCCGGGGCGGGGTCTAGCGCCGTGTTGTTAAAAATGGACGATGTACAGGGCAGAATCGACACGCGCAGCGCCATTTTTAAACAGGGTGCGAAAGATGAGTCTGGTATTAAAGCCCCTCTTGCTGCCCCAGTGATTAGCAAAGCACGGGCCGTGGAAGCAGAACTGCGCGTGATGAATGCACAGGAAGTGGCTTTTTATAAACCTCGCCTGATGAAAAGTTTGACCGAGACCGAGAACAACAATTGCACAGAAGATCGTCTTGACGATCCCGAACTGCCTTGGCAAATCGCCAGATTAAATGATCGACAGTCTCTCGTTTCGGCCTCTTGCTGGATGGCCGCTTACAACTGGGGCGAAATATTTTGGGTTGTTGATAACGAAATGACATCACCCCCTCAACGCGTGACGGACAGTGGCTCAGAATATAACAACGGTGAAATTGATGCTGTCCATCGTGCGCGTGGACTGGGTGATTGCCTGGTCATAAAACGTTGGGTATGGAATGGCGAGTCCTTTATCCATAGCTACGCTGCAAACACGGGGCGTTGTCGCTTGATCCGTAGTGGAGGTACCTGGGATATACCAGACTTTGTGACTACCGTTGTACCGCAATGATGCACAACAGCCCGCACCAGACGCGGGCTATTGTGCATACCGATCAGTGCAGGATCTGCGACAGGAACGTGCGTGTGCGCTCCGAGCGCGGATTGCCAAAGAACGCTTCAGGCGCAGCCTGTTCCACAATTTCCCCCTGATCCATAAAAATCACCCGGTCGGCTACTGTTTTGGCGAAGCCCATTTCATGCGTGACACACAGCATGGTCATGCCATCCTGTGCCAGCCCGAGCATGGTATCCAGCACTTCCTTCACCATTTCCGGATCGAGCGCGGAGGTGGGTTCATCGAACAGCATGATTTTCGGTTTCATACACAAAGAGCGGGCAATCGCCACGCGCTGCTGCTGCCCACCGGAAAGCTGGCCGGGAAATTTATGCGCATGTGCGGCAATGCGCACGCGCTCCAAATAATGCATCGCCAGTTCTTCCGCTTCTTTCTTCGGCATATGGCGTACCCAGCTAGGGGCCAGCGTGCAGTTTTGCAGTACAGTCAGGTGTGGGAACAGGTTAAAGTGCTGAAATACCATTCCCACTTCGGCACGGATTTTCTCGATATTGCGCAGATCTCCGTCCAATTCGGTGCCATCAACCGTTATCTTGCCTTGCTGATGCTCTTCCAGGTGGTTGATGCAGCGAATCGTCGTCGATTTTCCAGAGCCAGACGGCCCGCACAGCACAATGCGCTCTCCCTGCTTCACGTGCAGGTTGATGTTTTTCAGTACGTGGAATTGACCATACCACTTGTTCACATTGTCCAGTGTGATCATATAGTTATCTGATGTTAATGCGTTCTGGTTCATAAGAGCCTCAATGCGACTTGTGTCCGGTGTTAAAACGTTTTTCCAGATGCTGGCTGTAGCGCGACATGCTGAAACAGAAGATCCAATAGATCATGGCAGCAAAAACATAGCCTTCGGTCGACATCCCCAACCAGGTTGGATCAACGGTCGCCTGCTGGATACTGCTGAACAGATCGAACAGGCCGATGATGATGACCAGACTGGTGTCCTTGAACAGTGCGATGATGGTATTCACCAGACCAGGAATGACCAGCTTCAGCGCCTGAGGCAGGATAACCAGCCCCTGCATACGCCAGTAGCCCAGCCCTAATGCCGCGGACGCCTCATACTGCCCTTTCGGTAATGCCTGAAGCCCGCCTCTGACCACTTCTGCCACATAGGCTGACTGGAACAGGATGACGCCGACCAGCGCACGCAGCAGTTTATCGATGCTGGTGCCTTCAGTGAGAAACAGCGGCAGCATCACTGAGGACATAAACAACACGGTGATCAGCGGCACGCCGCGCCAGAACTCGATAAACACCACGCACAGGATACGCACCACGGGCATGGTTGAACGTCGTCCCAGCGCCAGCAGAATTCCCAACGGCAATGCGCCTGCGATACCAATCGCCGCGATGATCAGGGTAAGCGTCAGCCCACCCCACTGGCGTGTTTCTACGCGCGGCAGCCCGCCGAATCCGCCATACAGCAGCCACCAGGCCAATAATGGGTAACACACCGCCCAGATTGCGATATAGCGTCCACGGCGTGGCATGCGGCGCCAGAACATCGGCAGGATGCTGAGTAACCCCAAAACCAGCGCAAAGTTAATGCGCCAGATCTCCTCAGCCGGATACAGCCCATACATAAAGTGACCGAAGCGTGCCTGAATAAACACCCAACAAGCACCGTCGCGGGTGCAGTCAGCGCGGGTCTCACCGACCCAGTTCGCCTGCAGTAGCGTCCAGTTCAATAGCGGCGGCAGAATGTGCCACAGCAGCCAGAAGCAGAACAGCGTCAGCAGGCTGTTTGAGATGCTGGAAAACAGGTTCTTTTTGGCCCAATGCCACAGCGCAAAGAGCGGAGCCTGACGATGTGGTTGTGGTTGTGACAATGTCGTCATAGCGGCCTCTAGCGTTCCACGAGCGCGATTTTGCGGTTATACAGGTTCATCAGCAGGGAGATGATCAGGCTGATAATCAGGTACACCGACATGGTAATAGCAATGGTTTCAATCGCCTGACCGGTTTGGTTGAGCACGGTGCCGGCAAACAGGGAAACCATATCCGGGTAACCAATCGCAGCGGCGAGCGATGAGTTCTTCACGATATTCAGGTATTGGCTGGTCAACGGCGGGATGATGACGCGCAGCGCCTGCGGCAAAATCACCTTACGCAGCGTGATCGGATTGGGTAGCCCCAGGGAGCGAGCCGCTTCATGTTGCCCGTAGGAGACAGACTGAATGCCGGAACGGATAATCTCTGCGATAAACGCCGAGGTGTAGACCGACAAGGCCAGCGTTAACGCTGCCAGTTCCGGGATCAGCACCATGCCGCCCTGGAAGTTGAACCCCTTCAACTGCGGAATATCCCAGTGCAGGGCAGGGCCAAACAGCGCGTGGCTCACGCCAAGGAGAACCGCTAACAGTGCCAGAACGACAGGCCAGGTGCGGCGGTATTGTCCGGTAAGGGTATGAATCTGCTTATTGCGCCGATACAGAATAACGCCGACCACCAATGGGATGAGTAACGCGAAGAGCGCGCCCAGCGCACCGGGGCCAAATTCTCCGGCCGGAAGGTACAAACCGCGGTTGCTCAGGAACGCAATATCAAGCGTGTTAAGCGCCTGGCGCGGACCGGGAAGGTTACGCAGCACGGCAAAATACCAGAAGAAGATCTGCAAAATCGGGGGGATATTACGAAACGTTTCGATATATACCGTGGACAGTTTGCGTAACAGCCAGTTATCAGAGAGCCGCGCCAGCCCGAGCATAAAGCCCAGCACCGAAGCGAAAACAATACAGAGCGCTGAAACCAGCAGCGTGTTGAGCAGCCCCACCAGAAACACGCGGGCGTAGGTATCGCCCTGCTGGTAGTCGATAAGGTGCTGGACAATACCGAAGCCTGCACTGTTATTCAGAAACGCGAAACCGGAGGTAATACCGCGCTGGGCCAGATTGGTGACGGTGTTGTGCAACAGATAACCCGCCACGGCAATCACAATAACGATGACGAGAAGTTGATACAGCCAGGCGCGCACCGCTGGATTTGATAGTGAAAAATCACGTTTCACGGTTGGGCGTTGTTGCATGCGAGTGCCTCAATAGCAGGAACACGGAAAAAGCGGGAATACTGAGGTGCCGCATACTGGCGCGGCACCCGCTTTCTGTTAGCGATTAACGCACTGCTGGTGCGTACTGGATACCGCCTTTGTTCCACAGCTCATTCAGGCCACGTTTGATTTTCAGCTCGCTGTCCATACCGACATTGCGTTCGAAAATTTCACCGTAGTTACCGACTTGCTTGATGATTTTGAACGCCCAATCGGCGGGCAGTTTCAGATCTTTGCCGTAGTTACCTTCATGACCCAGCAGGTGAGACATGTCCGGCGTGGTCGGTTTGGCGGCCAGCGCATCAACGTTCTTCGAGGTCACACCCATTTCTTCGGCATTCAGCATGGCGAACAGGGTCCAACGAACGATCGAGAACCACTCTTCATCACCGCGACGTACCACCGGTCCCAGCGGCTCTTTGGAGATAACTTCCGGCAATACGATAAATTCAGCCGGTTTGCTCAGCTTGATACGCAGCGCGTACAGTTGAGACTGGTCGGACGCCAGGGTATCGCAGCGGCCAGATTCCAGCGCCTTGGCGCTTTCGTCAGAGCGGTCGAAGGTCACCGGGGTGTATTTCATATTGTGGGTTTTGAAGTAATCCGCCACGTTCAGTTCGGTATCGGTACCGGCCTGAATACAAACGGTGGCACCGTCCAGCTCTTTCGCGCTGGTCAGGCCCGCTTTGTTGTGAGTCAGGAAGCCGATGCCATCGTAGTAGGTCACGCCAGTAAACAGCATGCCCATCCCGGCATCACGGGAAGAGGTCCAGGTGGTGTTACGCGACAGAATATCAACTTCACCCGATTGCAGTGCGGTGAAACGCTCTTTAGCAGTCAGCGGGGTGTATTTCACTTTGCTGGCATCGCCAAACACGGCGGCTGCGACGCCGCGGCACACGTCTACGTCAATACCGGAGTATTTCCCGCTGGCATCTGCATAGGAGAAACCAGGCAAGCCGTCACTGATACCACACTGAACAAATCCTTTTTTCTGAATGGCATCCAATGTTGCACCCGCATGGGCTTGATTGATGGCGGCGAAGAGGGATGCGCCGGCAACCAGCGTGGAAAGTAGCATTCTTTTCATAATGATCCTATGTCGCTCAGTCGTTGTGTGTTGCTGTGCGGTAGCAGCCATCCGGCTGCACCATTCCTGTCTGTCGGCACCGTTGTTTTGTCAGACAGTAGCGTGCCGTGACAGGGTTAAGCAAAACCGATGCCAATAATTTATTTTGATGATAAATAACAAGAAAATAGAAAAATTGCCGCATCGCAATAAGGTTTATTCGGTTGAGGTGCACTTAAATGGCACTTTGCTGCAAAAGATGCGCGATTTGGGTGCAAAGTGCCCACTTTTGGGTGAAGGAGATGGGCGGGGAAAAGCCACCTGCCCCAAGACGAGGCAGGAAGGCGAAATCAGTGGGGAATGTGGCGTTGATAGTAGGTTTCGAGTCGGGTTTGCAGCTTGCTCAATACCGTGCTGAACAGCAAATAGATCAGCGCGGCTTCCACGTACAGGATCAAGGGTTCGTAGGTGACGGAAACAATACGTTGTGCCGCCAAAAACATCTCCGGCACCGTGATAACGGCGGCGAGCGAGGTATCTTTGATCAGCGAAATAAAGGTATTGGAGAGCGGCGGGATAGAGACAAAAATCGACTGTGGAATGATCACCCAGCGCAGCGTCTGGCGTCGATTCATGCCCAGTGAGGCCGCGGCATTCCACTGACCGTTAGCCACTGAAAGAATGGCTCCGCGTACGATTTCCGAACTGTAGGCTCCCACGTTAAGCGTGAAGCCAATCAGCGCAGCCGGAAAGGCATCCAACGTGATGCCGGCATTAGGCAGCCCATAGAAAATCAAAAACAGCTGAACCAGCAACGGCGTGCCGCGAATCACCCACACGTAAAAATCCGCTACCCATTTCAGCGGCTTGGGGCCATAGAGACGGATCAACGCCACCAGAATGCCCAATGCTAACCCGAGCACAAAGGAGAGAATGGCGAGCGGAACGGTAAACTGTAACCCAGCAGAAAGCAGACTCCAGAAGGAGTCTGCCATAAGTTGTAGCCATGGTGGCATCAATAGTGACCTCGAACGCGACGATTATTGGGAAACATCTTCCCCAAAGTATCGCACCGCTATCGTTTTATAGGTACCGTCTGCTTTGATTTCATCCAATGCTTTATTCAAGGCAGCCACCAATTCCGGTTGGTTTTTGCGCACCAGAATTCCAGAAGGATCACCTTCCGCAGCGGTTGCTGCCACTTTGACCTTGGCGTCCGGCTTCTGTTTTTTGAAGTCCAGATATGACAGATTGTCATTCAACGTCGCTTCTGCACGCCCGCTCAGCACCAGTTCCAGCGATTGGTTGAAACCGTCGGTGGGAACAATTTCAGCGCCGTGGCTGCTGGCCAGTTTGGAGAAATTGCTGGTCAGGCTCTGTGCCGATTTACGGCCTTTCAGATCGGCAAAACTTTTGATGGTATCGTTGTCGCTACGCACCACCAGTACCGCTTTGGAATCGATATAAGGTTTAGAGAAATCAAATTTGGCCTGACGCTCTTTGGTGATACCCACCTGGTTAATCACCGCGTCATAGCGCTTGGCGTCCACACCGGCAATCAAACCGTCCCAGCGGCCTTCCACAAACTCGGCTTTTACCCCCAGTTTTTCAGCAACGGCACGGCCGATATCCACATCGAAGCCCTGAAGTTTTCCTGATTTATCATGGAAAGAGTAAGGCGCATAGGTGCCTTCTGTACCGATCTTGAGTACGCCAGCGGCCTTGATGGCGCTGAGGTCGTCTTGTGCCTGTGCGGCGGTACCTGCCATCAACAGTGCGCCAGTGAATGCTGCCAAAGCCAGTGTTTTCATTGCGTCTACCTATCGTATAGGGGAAAGTTAGATAACATTCGATGCTAAATAATCTACGATGTAAGCCATAAGGTTATAAATCACATTCGATGATGATTTAGAACTGAAATGAATATAGCCCAGATGCTGATTTCTGCGTTTTAGCCGTGCTTTTTGCGATGCCATCGGGCTTTGCGTGAGGAAAGCGTTAAGCAGTGTAAAGTCGCATCAAGTGCCGCATAATTAGGAATACAGGAGATATTCGCGCGTGAGGATAAGGCAGATAGTAGCGGCAACGGCGGCTACCGTCGTTATCTTGAGGATACGCACATGCGCAAAACCATTCTGACGCTCGTCATGACCGCTCTGGTTCTCGGTCCACTCTCCGCTTCCTTTGCTTATGCGCACGGCCCTGATGGCCCGAGAGGCGAAGGGGGACGTCATTGGGATGGCGGTCCGCGCGGTGAAGGTGGCCCCGGTTGGGATCGCGGGCGAGGCCACGGCCCGCGCTGGGACAATGGCCCAAGGGGCGGTTGGGGGCGCTATGACGACAGGCGAGACCATTTCCGCTGGCGTGGCTATGATTTTCGTGCCGGGCATCCGATCCCCGGTCCGTACCGCGGCGATCGCTACTGGGTGCGTGACTGGCGCGGCTATGGCCTGCCCAGTCCACCGCCGGGCCACCAGTGGCGCTATATCGACGGTAATTACGTGCTGATTGCGGTGGCAACGGGCGTTATCACCTCCATTCTGCTCAATCAGGCGTTCAACTGATACGTCTTTCACGGTTAATCATCCCGGCGCTATTCGTTTGATAGATTGCCGGGATGCCTCATCATTGCTCCCTTTTTCGCACCAATCCCGCTGCATTTGCGTAGCATTTCCTGATATTGGTGCGAATACTGCAACAGTGCTGCTCGGATATCTGGCCTTATCATGTTCACGCGATGTCTTACACTAAGGTCAGTGGCAGGCTCAACCGATGAGCTTGGTAAAACGATCTGATGACGGAGAACACGATGAAAGTTGCCCTGATTGGTGCGACCGGTATGGCCGGTAGCGAAATTCTGAAAGAGCTGGTGGCGCGTGGCCATCAGGTAACGGCGATTGCGCGCAATACAACCGCCATCCCACAGCATGACGCCGTGACGCCGCTGGCGTTAGATGTCAGCGATCGCGATGGGTTAAGCGCCGCGCTGCGCGGTCATGATGCTGCGATCAGTGCAGTACGCTTCCAGGCGGTCGAACCGTCGCATCTGATTGAGGCAGTTAGCCAGTCGGGCGTAACACGCTACCTGGTGGTGGGCGGTGCAGGCTCGCTGGAAGTGGCGGGCACCCGCTTGCTGGATACCCCAGACTTCCCCGATGCCTATCGCCCGGAAGCTACGCGAGGCGCTGAGTTCTTGGCCGCGCTGCGCCAGCATGATGAGCTGTCATGGTCATTCCTGTCTCCTTCTGCGCTGTTTACGCCGGGGCCACGCACCGGGCACTTCCGTCTGGGCAAAGATACCCTGCTGGTCGATGAGGCGGGCAACAGTGCCATTTCTGCGGGTGACTTTTCCGTCGCGCTGGTGGATGAACTGGAGCAGGACAACCACCTGAAATCGCGCTTTACCGTCGGTTATTGAGTTCAGCCAACCCTATCAAGCGTCTGCCTTTCAGGCAGACGCTTTTTTTATGCCTGAAAGAGGGAGACGGGCGCTGTACTCGCCTGCTGGTGCGGTCTGATGCCAACGTGATGGAAAGAATGACAAGTTTGATAAGTTTGTCGTATTAGACAAGTTTGACAAGTTATTGCACGGTGAAGTGCGCGCAATCGACATCCAATGACAAGTTTGATAAGTTTGTCGTATTAGACAAGTTTGACAAGTTATTGCACGGTGAAGTGCGCGCAATCGACATCCTTGTTATCCGGCTTCGCGTTTTTGGCAGTCGGAAACGCCGTTAGTCAGGAGTGTATGATGACCCTTTCACCTGCAAGAGAAAAAATGCCTTCTGGCGATCCTGCCGCGCCCGCGGTGGCGATTGCCATGAAAGGCGTAAAAAAACAGTTTTTAGATCACGACGATAACGCAGTCGACGTTATCAAAGACATTTCCCTTGATATTTATCACCAGGAATTTATCAGCATTGTCGGGCCGAGTGGCTGCGGCAAAACCACCATGTTTAACATTATCGCGGGGCTGCTGCCTCCGACAGCGGGCGAAATTCAGGTGTTCGACCCGTACTACGCCATGCCCGGCAAAGGGCGAGTGGGTTACATGTTGCAAAAAGACCTGCTGTTTCCGTGGCGCACCATTCTGGATAACGTCTGTCTCGGGTTGGAAATCAGCGAGATGCCGAAGAAAGAACGCCACGAGCGGGCGATGACCTACCTCGATAAGTATGGACTGGGCGATTTTGCTCACGCTTATCCCTCTACGCTTTCCGGAGGGATGCGTCAACGCGCGGCGTTGATCCGCACGCTGGTTATCGATCCTGACATCATTCTGCTCGACGAGCCTTTCTCGGCGCTGGATTACCAAACCCGGCTGGTGCTGGAAGAGGAGATCCTGACGATCCTCAACGAATACGGCAAAACCGTGGTGCTGATCACCCATGACATTGGTGAAGCCATTGCCATGTCCGATCGCATTGCCGTGATGTCACAGCGACCGACCTGGAACAAGAAAACCTACGATATTGGCCTTGCCAAGCGGCACGGCTCTGCCATGGGGGCGCGCAAAGACCCCGAGTTCCAATCCTTCTTCGATGCGATTTGGGCTGATATGGATATCCAACTGGGGGATCACGCATGAACAAGTCTGCCGTCGTTACTGATAAAACGGCCTCGGGTCGTTCGCGTCAGGCAAGTCAGCGCAGAAAGCGCTGGCTGTCGCTACTGCGTGACAATGGCTGGCGCGCCTTGCTGCTTGCCAGCATCGTGGCGTTGTGGCAGTTCGGGGTGAATGCCGGCGTGGTCAATGCATTCTTAATGGGCTCTCCGGCAGGGATCTGGCAGGAGTTCGTGCGACTGGTGGGTAACGGTGAACTGTTTCAGAACACCTACGTCACGGTGTATGCCACTGTGACCGGGTTTGTGCTGGGCAGCTTGCTCGGTTCCTTTTCCGGGCTGTTGCTGTGGCATACCCCGACGTTGGCGCGCATTCTCGACCCGTTTTTCATCGCGCTCAACAGCCTGCCGAAGATTGCTCTGGCACCTATCATCATCATTTGGTTCGGCTCCGGGCTGTTTTCCAAAATAGCGTTGGCCTTTATCGCCACCTATGTCGTGGCGCTGCTCTCCGCGTGGCAGGGCACGCACCAGATTGATGATAGTCAGGTCAACCTGATGCGCTCCCTCGGGGCTAATCGCAACCAGATTTTCCGTAAGGTGGTGGTGCCCTCGACCCTGCCGTGGATTATCGCTGCTTTCCGACTCAACATCGGTTTTGCCCTGATTGCGGACATCGGCGGTGAGTTCATCTCTTCCGATTATGGTCTGGGGAAAATGATTTTCGTCGCAGGCAATCTTTTCAATCTCAATGTGGTGTGGGTCGGTGTCTTTACGTTGCTGGTGGTCGCCATCGTGCTCTATCTGGTGGTGGTTCAACTGCAACGCTGGCTGCTGCCCTGGGAGCGCCAGAATACACATCGCTAGTGGTATCCGTTCCGTTGTTCCTTAACTGGTTAAGAAGGAAAGTGAGATGAATAAAATCGTTGCATGGGTGTGCGCGGCGCTGTTTACAGCGGGTTCCGTCAATGCGTCAGCGGCTGATGCCAAGCCCGATCGCGTGCTGGTGACGGAGGCGTTCCACTCTTTGTTGTACTTACCGGTATATGTTGCCAAACACCAAGGGTTATTCGAAAAAAATCAGATAGACGTAACGTCGATTCGCTCGGCGGGTTCAGGCCCGACAGCGTTGGCGGCGGTGCTGTCCGGTGAAGCGCAGTTCTCCGTACACGGCCCTGAGCACGTCGGGTTCGCCCAGCAAAAAGGCGGTAAGGCCAAGGCGGTGAGCGCGGTGGCCAACAGTGCGCCAGTATGGATTGTGGCTAAACCCGATTTCAAATTCACCTCTCCGGCGGATTTGAAAGGCAAACGTGTGGTGGTGGGGCTTGCCCCGGGAACCTCTAACACACTGTTGCTGCGCCTGCTAGGTCAGACAGGGCTAAACCCGAAGACGGATGTGGCGATTAACGAAGTGCAAAACGGTTCGGAACTGGGGCCACTGTTAGCGGGCCGTGCGGATGCCGCCGTGGTGTATGAACCGCAGGCGGATCAGGGCGTGGGGCAGGGGCTGAAAGTGATTTACGATTTCACCCGCGACTATCCTGAGTACGCGTTCTCCACCATCAACACCTCGGAGAAATTGATTGCGGATAATCCGCAGTTGGTGGCGCGCTTCGTGAAAACCATCAACGAATCTCTGGCGTTCATTCATCAGAATCCTGATGTTGCCAAGCAAGTTGCCCGTCAGGAGTTCGCCGCGTTGGATGGCAAGGTGGTCGATGCCGCGGTGCAGCGCATGATCGACAGTAACGTCTACCCGGCCAACGCCGTCATTTCGCCAGAAGCCTTTACCACGGCGATTGATATTCAGAAATTTGTCGGCAACATCACGCAGGATATGCCCTATACGCAAATTGTTGACGGTCAGTTTGCTGCCAAGCCATAACAAGGACAGAAGGCATGAACGCTATATTGGGTATGAAAACCATGTTAGATACCTCGCCCTTTGCCACGATTGCCGCCACCCGGCGGCAACTGGCCGCGCGCAAGGTTTCTCCGAGCGAGTTGCTGAGCCATTTTCTGGTGCGTATCGAGCAACGCGACGACGACATTAAGGCGTGGCGCTATCTCGATAAAGAAGGGGCGCACCAGCGCGCCTTGGAACTGGATCAACAAATGGGGGCCATCGCCTGCAAGTCTGCACTGTTTGGCATTCCTTACGGTGCCAAGGATATCTTCCACACGCGCGGCTTACCGACGGAAGGCGGCTCCAGGGTGCTGGAGGGCAATATCTCCAGTGAAAACGCCAGCGTGATCGATAAGCTCAATGGCATGGGGGCTTTGCTACTGGGGAAACTGACTACCACCGAGTTTGCCAATCTGGGGACGCCGCCCAAGACCGGCAATGCCTGGAACCCGGCGCATACCCCCGGTGGCTCAAGCAGCGGTTCTGCCGCTGCCGTGGGTGCGCGTATGGCGCTGATGGCATTGGGCACGCAAACGGCGGGCTCGTTGTCTCGTCCGGCGGCGTTCAACGGTGTGACGGTGTTGAAAGCCACCTATGGGCGCATCAGCAAGGCGGGGGTAATTCCCGCCAGTTGGTCACTGGATCACGTGGGAGCCTTTACTACAACGGTAGAGGATGCGGCGCTGGTGTTTAACGCACTCTCTGGCCCGGACCCGCGTGATGACACCACGCTGTCATTGCCCTATACGCCGTTGCAACTGCGCGAGAAACATGATTATACGGTGGGGATCGTCGAACATCCCTATTATGCGGGGGGGGATGCTGAAATTGGCACTGCCTGCTTGCAGGCAATGGATGCCTTGGCCGGGCGTGGCGTGAAGCTTAAACGGATCGCATTACCAGAGAGTTTTGATGATGCCTGCCGTGCGCACCATATTGTGATGCAGGCCGAATGCGCCGCCTATCATCGCGACACCTTCTTGCAGACGCCTACGTTGTTCGGTGCCTATTTGCAGGAATTTCTGCAACAAGGTCTCGCTATCTCTGCGCAGGAATATCTACAGGCGCAGCAGGTGCGCTCCCGCTATCGCTATGAGTTGGCGGCCTTGTTCGATGATGCGGATATGCTAATGACGCCCGCAACGCCGACATTAGCCCCACACGGTCTGGCGGCGACCGGGTCTCCTGCTTACAATATGCCGTTTACCAACGCGGGTGTGCCAACCTTGGCGCTGCCGGTGGGCATTTCCGCAACGGGGTTGCCAATGGGGATGCAATGGGTTGCCCGCCATGGTAATGAACAGGCGCTGGTGGATTTGGGTATGCTTTACCAGCAGATAACCGACTGGCATGCTTGCCTGCCGCCACTCTGTCAGGCATAACAGATGATGACATCTTGCCGTTGATCAGATGCCATTGTTGATCGTTAACGGCAGCGAGCCGCCTTCTCTTCAGAAGGCGGCTCGCGATCGGACGTGCAAGGAGCACCGGTTTTGTCTACAGCACGCTTTTCCAGTCAATGGGACACTATGTAATGTACGATAAATTATTGACGGTTTCTGATGCGGCTAAAATGCTGGGTATCTCCGCCAGCACGCTGCGCCGGCTGGAAGATAACGGAGAAGTCAAAACCTATGGGCTGAAGGTGGTTTACACCCCTGGCGGTCAGCGCCGTTACCTTGCCGACGAGATTCAGCGCGTTTTCTCACAGACCGGTTTTGCCCACAAAATCGGCTTTGGCTCCAAAGCGGCAATTTTGGTGCGGGATGTGACCTACGCTTACATGGATTCCGGCTCGACGCTGGCGATTGATACCCCGTTTGATAAAGCAGGGCTACATCGATTACTGACCATGGCGGCACAGCGTGGGTTACCGACGGTGTTCACCCGCACGGTGTATCGGCCAGAGCATCCCTTTTCCTGGCTGTGGGGAAAAAAATACCCGTTTATCACCACGCTGACGGAAGATGCCTACCTGAACCGCATTGATGAAGCGCTGGGGGATGCGCCCTTTGAGCGTAATCATTCCACCTGCTATGTGTCCGACTTTTATGGTCATGATTTGGCCGCGTGGCTGAAGCAGCAAGGCATCGATACCCTGATTCTGGGCGGCGTTACTGCCAGCGGCAGTATTCGTGCCACCGCGATTGAAGCGTTCCAGATGGGGTTTCATGTGATGTTGCCGCGCGAAGTGATTGGCGATCGCAGCCAGTCGCTGCTGGATTTCACCCTGCTGGATCTCAATGCGCGCTATGCCGATGTGCTCAGCCTTGAAGAGGTATCCGATTGGCTGGCAACCTTGCCGATGGCGGTGAGCGAGTCAACGGCCCGTCACCGCCAGCCTGATGCACTGAGTGAATAACCGTTACTCTACGGTACCCAACAGATTTTCCGGTGCGGGCGTCAGCGTGCCATTTTCAATGGCACGCACCCGGTCATACACCGTTTGGTTTGCCGGAACCGGAATCCCAAGCTCTGCGGCACGTTGAATAACCAGGCCGTAGATCTCATCGATTTCCGTGCGGCGACCTTTCACTATATCCTGCCCCATGGACGGTCGTTGCCCGGCCGCGCCGCGCTGCGCCGCATCGATCAGGCGCTGTTCGATCTCCGCGAGCGCTGCCGCACTGCCGTCTGCGGCGGCAAATAACGCGGCGGGAATGGCACCGAGCGCGGTCAGCGAATAACCTAACCGTTGCCCGACGCGCACCGCCTCGCCCGCCACCTCGATGGAAAAACGCCGCAACTGCGGGTGGTTGTCTAACGCATCAATGGTCAATCCCGTGGCGGCAGAAACGCCATTGCGCATCGCATTGACCGCCAGTTTGGACCAGCGCTCCCCAGTCAGATTATCAATCACCGCCACGGAATCCACCTGCCGCAGTAACGTTGCCAACGTTTCGATACGCGCACTGCGCTGCCCGTCCAATTCCCCGAGGCGAAACACATCAATACCGGGGCTGCCCCGCACCACGCGGCGGCGAATCACCCCCGGAGCCGAGAGTTCAACGCCGATGCGCGCGGCGATCAATCCGGCCGTTCGCGACGCACCGACAATCTCGGCAAGCGTCGCCTCGTTGCAGCCATTTTGTGCTGAGACAACCACGGCATCCGCGTGAAGATAGGGCAACACCAATTCGGCGGCCCAGCGTGTGTCATAGGATTTCACGCTGATGAAGACGATATCGAGCGGCGGCAGCGCCTTCAGGCTACCAATCTCATCATCGGACAGAATACGTACTGGCACGATGGCGTTATCCTGCGGCACGGCACCGTCAATACGCAGGCCGTGACGGCGCGTAGCGTCTACATGTTCCCGCCAACGATCGATGAGCGTCACGTTTTCTCCCGCTGCGGTCAGATGCGCACCAATGAACCCGCCCACCGCGCCGGCACCGACAACGGCAATGTGGGGAGCCATCACTGGCCCTCCTTATCCAGCCAGACATTTTTCAGCGAACTGAAGGTTTGGTCTGGCGTGTCGCTGATACCATGCAGGTGCGAGCTGTAAACGGTCTGACGCTGTAACTCGAACAGCGGCAGGTTAGGCAAATCCGTCATCGCGATGCGTTGCCATTCATGGAACGCTTTCAGGCGGTTAGCGGGGTTGGTGTCAGTTTGTGTGGTTTTGATAATCGCATCCAGCGTCGGGTTGGAATAACGCGCCCCGTTGGTGTTTGGCACACCTTTGACAATCGAGTCGGTGCCATACAGGCGGTATAGCCCCATGGCTGGATCGATCATGGCGGAGAACTGACCGGCACGGGTTTGGAAATCATAATCGGTGTAAATCCGACGGTAGTAGGTGGGGGTATCCTGCGTGCGCAGCTTTAGCGTCACGCCAACTTGCTTCAGGTTCTGGCGCAAAAACTCTGCGGTATTCTGCAAGGATTCATTGTTGCCTTCATAGTCGAAGAACAGCGAGAAGCGCTCACCGTTGGCACCGCGCGGATAGCCTGCCGCATCCAGCAGTTGTTCTGCTTTCTTGGCATCGTAGGCGTAATGCGGAACAGCATTGGTGAAATATTTTTGATAGTGCGGAATAGGGCTGGTAGCCACCTTGCCAATGCCGTACCACGCGCTGTCAATCAAGCCCTGACGATCAATGGCATAAGCCAGCGCCTGTCGCACGTTGACCTGCCGCAGAATCGGGTCTTGCGTGTTGAATTCAAAGGTAAAGAACGGGGAGAGCCAGTTATAGCCTTCGCTAGTGATTTTCAGCGACGGATTTTTTTTCAACCGGGCAATATCGGCCAGCGGAACCGGATCGAACGGGCCGTATTTTACCTCTCCGGTTTCAAACGCAGCGGCGCGTGACGCATCATCCGGGATCAGGCGGAAAATCAGTTTATCGAGATAGGGTTTGCCCTGATCCCAATAGTTTTCATTACGCGCCAACTCGATGAACTCGCCCCGACGCCAGCTCACAAAACGGAACGGACCCGTACCGATCGGCGCAATGTTATGTGGGTTTTTCAGTGGATCGCTGCCCTGATACAAATGCGCGGGCAATACCTGCGATTCTGCCGCGCTCAGTGCGCTGAGCAAGATTGGTGACGGTTGAGACAGTTTAAATATTGCCGTCAGCGGGTCAGGCGTTTCTACATCCACCAGATTGGCAAAGGTGGTGCGCCCGCGCGGGTGCAGTTTTTTCCACAGCTCCAACGCGCTGTAGCGAATATCCTGTGAGGTAAAGGGTTCGCCATCGTGCCATTTTACGTTGGGGCGCAAGTTGAAACGCACGGATAGACCGTCTGGGGCGGTTTCCCAACTCAGTGCCAGGCTCGGCTGTGGGTTCATCTCTTTGTCATAAGAAAGCAGACCATCGAACACATTGGGCGATACTGCGTTAACCGAGAAGTGGTTATTGATGGCACTGCTCAACACACTCGGCGCTGGATTGATGACCGCGATCAGCGTGCCGCCGCGCACCGGTTCGGCGGCGTTGACCAGGCTGCCGCTCAACAGCAGCATCCCTATTAACAGGCGTGTCAGAAAACGAATGTCCTTTAGAAAACGAGTGTCCTTTAGAAAACGAACGTACTTAGGCATGAAATTTCCCCTTACTGGTGTGTAATGTGTGGTTAAGGCTTTTATTGTTGTGACTTCACAGGCTTTCAGTTAAACGGGCTTTCCGTTGAGGGGGCGGATAAATGGCAAGCAACGAAAGAATCCGAACCGACGGAATGCAAGGGTGGCACGCTGCGGCGACAGCGCTCGGTCGCAAAACGGCAGCGGGTATGGAACGCACACCCGCTGGGGATAGTGAGCGGACTGGGGACATCCCCGGTGAGTATCTGTTTATCGGCAATGCGTGACCGGCGCGGGTCCATCACCGGGATCGCCTGGAGTAATGCCTGAGTGTAGGGATGCTGCGGTGATTCCATAATGTCGGCATAAGGTGCTATTTCCACAATGCGTCCCAAATACATCACCGCGATCCTGTCCGCCATGTGCTGCACCACACCGATATCATGGCTGACAAACAGGTATGCCATACGGTACTGCTGCTGCAAATCCACCAGCAAATTCAATACCTGCGCCTGCAACGAAACATCCAGTGCGGAGACTGGCTCATCCAGCACAATGATGTCCGGGCGGGGCGCGATGGCGCGTGCAATGGCGACCCGCTGACGCTGCCCGCCGGAAAGCTGGTGTGGGAAACGGTCGAACAGCGCAACGGGTAACCCGACGTCATCCATCAATGTCAGCACGCGTTTATCGCGCGCAGCCCGGTGCTTTTCCGTCAGCGTTAACGGCTCGCTAATCAGTTGTCCTACGGTGAATCGCGGATCGAGGGATGCTGCGGGATCTTGAAACACCATCTGAATACGTTGGCGCAACGGGCGCAGTTTACGTTTCGGGAGCGAGGTGACGTCCACGTCACCGATCACAATGCGCCCGGCACTCGGTTCTAACAGCCGCATTACGGCGCGGGCCAATGAGGATTTGCCGCAGCCGGATTCACCGACAATACCGACCGTTTCGCCCGCCGCTACCTCAAGGTTGATGCCGTTGACGGCATACGCCTTGCCTTGCGGGGTGGGGTAGGTCACATGTAAATCTTGCACCTGTAACATTACGCGGCCTCCTCGGTGTTGCGGACATCATTGACGCTGTGGAGGCGTTGCCTTGTGCCGTGACGCGCACGCGGTTGGGGGCGCGCCAGCAGCAACTGGCGGCTATAGGGGTGGCGTGGGCCATCAAAAAAGGAAAACACATCCTGCTGTTCAACGATGACGCCGTGGCGCATCACGGCGACGCGGTCGGCCGTTTCGGCGATCACCCCCAAATCGTGGGTAATCAGCAACAGGGACATGTCCAGTTCGTCTTTAAGGCTGACCAGCAGTTGCAGTATCTGGGCCTGAATGGTGACATCCAGTGCGGTGGTCGGCTCATCGGCAATCAATACGGTCGGACGCGCAGCCAGTGCCAGTGCGATAACCACCCGCTGGCGCATTCCGCCAGAGAGCTTGTGCGGATAGTCGTTAAAACGGCGTTCGGGTTCTGGAATTCGCACTTGCAGCAGCAGATCGCGTGCGCGTGTCTTGGCCTCGCGCTGGGAAAGTGAACTGGCGGCAAGGATCGCCTCAACCAACTGGCTGCCAATGGTCAACACCGGATTCAACGCGCTCATCGGGTCTTGAAATACCATGGCCAATGCCGGGCCACCGCGCTGACGACGCTGGCGCGGCGTGGTATGCAAAATATCGGTGCCACCCAGCAGGACGTGTCCGCTGCTGTGCGCCTCGGGTAATAGCCCCATCAACGTCAGACCAGTCACGCTTTTACCACAGCCGGATTCCCCCACCAGTGCCAACGTTTGACCCGCGAAAAGATCGAAACTGATGCCGTGCACCACGCGTTGCGGTGCCGCATGATGGGCCGAAAACGCAACCCTGAGATCCTGAACCTGAAGCAGCGGTGCGGTCATTTTGTTACCCCCTTATGCGGATTACCCTTATGTGGATTGAGCAGGTCCGTAAGGCCGTTGCTTAACAACGTAAAGCTCATCACGGTGATAAATATTGCCAACCCCGGCAGTGCGATGAGATACCAGGCGGTTCTCAGTAGCGGTCTGGCGTTGCGAATCATCGCGCCCCACGACACGGTATTGGGATCGCCCAGCCCGAGAAACGCGAGGGCGGCTTCAACCAGAATGGCATGGGCAATCACTACGGAAATCATCACGATGACCGGCGCGGCACTGTTCGGTAGGATGTGCTGACGCACGATGCTGAGATGGCCGATGCCCATGGTTTCGGCGGCCAGTACATAATCGGCGTGACGGATTTTGAACACTTCGGCACGGGTCAGACGCGCAATTTCAGTCCATGACGTAAGGCCGATTGCCAGCGCCACGCTGCCCAGCGACGGGGAGAGCAGTGCGACCAGCACCATTGAAAACAGAAAAGTCGGGATGGTTTGAAAGTATTCGCAAACGCGGATCAGCACATCGTCATACCATCCGCCGAGATAGCCTGCGGCAGCACCGACGCTGACGCCAATCACTGTGGCAATGAGTGTGGCACCGAAACCGATGGCTAATGATACCCGCGCGCCGTGTGCCAACTGCGCGGCCACGTCGCGCCCGAGTTGATCGGTGCCTAATGGAAATTGTGCGTTTTGCAGCGGCCACAGCGTGCGCGGCCCCACCATCGCCTGGGGATCGCCGGGGAACAGCAGCCCGGCGCAGGCGGCGATAACCAACAGCCCCGCTAACAGGTAGAACCCGATGCGCAGATACGTATTGAGATGAACGTCAGGGCGGATGTTCATGAGGTCAATCCAATGCGTGGATCGAGCACGCCGTACAGAATATCAATCAACAGGCTGCTCAAGACCACCAACAACGAATTGCAGAGAAACAAGCTGAGCAACAGGTTGATATCGCGATCGGACACCGCCTCAAAGGCTAGCCTGCCCATACCCGGCCAGGAAAACACGGTTTCCACCACCACGGCACCGCCAAGCAACGAGCCGAGTTGCAAACCGGTAAGTGTGACCACCGGCAACAGTGAGTTGCGCAAAATGTGGCGCAGGATGACTGCCGTTTCACTGATGCCTTTCGCCCTCGCCGTGCGCACAAAATCGAGCGGGTACACTTCCAGCATCGAGGCGCGGGTAACGCGGGCATACAGCGCTAAATGTGATAACCCCAGCGTGATGGCGGGCATAATCAGATGCCAGGCGACATCGCCAGCGACCCCCAATGTGCCGGGTGTGGCACCCACGGTGACCATGCCACCGATGGGCAGCCAACGAAAATGCACGGCGAACAGCACAATGCCCATCAAACCGAACCAGAACACCGGTATGGCGAACACCACGGCGGAAAACAGCGTAACACCCTGATCGAAAAACCCATGGCGATAGCGCGCGGCAAAGCACCCCAGAATCACGCCAAATATCACGGAAAATAGCAGGCTGCTGCCCAGCAGCAGCAGCGTGGCGGGCAGTCGCTCCAGAATTAATGTGTGTACTGGCAGGTTATAACGAAACGAGAACCCCAGATCGAAATGGGCTATCTGAGAAAAATAGGCCGTGAGTTGTTCAAACCCGGAGCGGTCTAGACCAAATTGCGCGCGCAACATATCCATATATTCTGGCGTTGCTGCACCAGATTCCCCGGCAATAACATCCGCCAAATCTCCCGGTACCGATTTGAGTAAAATAAAATTACCTAATATTACTAATCCGGCAACAATACTGACCTGTGCAAGCCGGCGAAATAAATAATGCATCATTTCAGTCAGTGTGTCCTGATTAATCACTAATCCAAATAATCATACGGAGAATGCCCTTGGTGTCTATTTCATTTTTTAGCTATAAATAGTCCAATATTGGCAATATAAATAGCACTGGATTGTCTTCTTTAATTATGTTTTTCTTATTTTAATGTCAGCGTTAAAACAACCGATTCATTATTTTTTATTAAGTATTAATAACGTGATGACAGTTAATGCAGACCGTATTCATTAAACATCCGTATCGCTAAACCAATAAGGGAAACACCGGCTATGTCCATCAAGAATGTGAAAACAAAGAATATCTCTTGGTTAAAACTGAAAAATACGACAACGACGCAAGAGACAGAAAAACTATTCGAAGACTCCATCGAAACACGCGGTTTTATCCGCAACATGCAGGCAGTATTGGGACAATTTCCTGCCGTGCTGCTGGCACAGGATGCACTCAGCCGTGCGCTGACCGTGGAATACGAGGGTGGATTGAACGGTAAAGAGCGTGAATTGATTGCATTGGTGGTGAGCGTACAAAACCGTTGCCGTCCTTGCGTTTGGGGGCACGCGGCGAAACTACGGCAGATCACCGGTGATGCGCTCTGGGTGGGCGGTATCGAAGTGAACTACCGTGACGCGGAATTAAGCCCACGCGAGCGAGCGATTGCCGACTATGTGCAAAAGTTGACGCAAGCACCGGAAACCGTGGAAGAGCGCGATTTGGCACCGCTGCGTGCAAGCGGTGTCACGGAGCAGGAGATTATCGAGGTGGTTGCTATTGCCGCGTATTTTAACTTCAGTAACCGCATCAACAGCGGGCTTGGCGTCCAACCCAACCCAGAGCCGTTCCTTTCATTCCGCTAAGCCGCACCTCGCCTATCGGCGAGGTGACGATAACAGGAAGAGACTCATCATGTCTGAACGTATTTTAATTATCGGCGCGGGGGCAATTGGCGGCTATCTTGGCGCATACCTGACCCGTGACGGGCGTCAGGTCACGCTTGTTGATCCCTGGGCGGAAAATGTCGAGGCGATCCGGCGTGATGGGTTGTCGTTGGAAGGGCTGACGCCGGAAGAACGTTTCACCGTGCCGGTAAACATTCTTCACCTTGGCGAGGCGCAGCGCCTGCACCTGGAGCCACCGTTTGATATTGGGCTGGTGGCGCTCAAGTCTTACGATACGCTGTGGGCCACCCAGTTTATCCGTCCCTTTATCCGACCGGAGGGAGTCATTGCCTCTGCACAGAATTGTATCAACGATGCGCGCGTGGCGTCGGTTGCCGGCAAGGAGAATACGCTGGGCATTGTCATTACCATCGCTGCCGAGCTGTATGCACCGGGCAAGGTGCGCCGGGGTAACCAGCGTGGCGCGCCGGGAACGCTGCGCGTGGGCGAGTTTGGCGGTGGCGTTACGCCGCGTTTGCAGCGTGTGGGTGAGCTGTTACAGCCTGTCGATTCAGTGCTGGTAACGCCTGACTTGTACGCCCACCGTTGGACCAAACTCAGCATCAATGCGATGCGTAATTCAATTGCCGCCGCCAGCGGCCTGACCGGTAACGATCTGATTCGTCATGAGCGAGTTCGGCGCTTTGCCATTCGGTTAGGAGAGGAAGCGGCACAGGTGGGGCTGGCGCAA
Organism: Candidatus Symbiopectobacterium sp. NZEC135; assembly: GCF_025962695.1. Taxonomy (NCBI): domain Bacteria; kingdom Pseudomonadati; phylum Pseudomonadota; class Gammaproteobacteria; order Enterobacterales; family Enterobacteriaceae; genus Symbiopectobacterium; species Candidatus Symbiopectobacterium sp. NZEC135. The sequence goes on from NZ_JAGFPF010000050.1 coordinate 22,362, forward strand.
GGGCTGGCACTGGATGCCATAAACCGCAGTACGCCAGAGGTATTGGTTAAGGCGGCACAAGGCGATGCGCACGCACTGGCGGAGGCGGAGGCCAACTTTTTGTCTTATGTGGAACTGGGGACGCAAAGTGAACATCAGCGCCCCTCGATGGGGCAGGATATCCGCCGCCAGCGGCGCACCGAAATCGATTATATGAACGGCCTTATCGTTGAGGTCGGCCAACAGGTTGGAGTGCCTACTCTGGCGAATGCCGCGATTGTTGATGCTATCCATCAGATTGAACGCGGGCAGCTTTCACCCTCACCAGAATTGATCGTCCAGTTGGATGAATCATTGCCGCGCTGACAAATACGGAGAGTGATTCACTCTCCGTATTTGATTTGCAATGCTACTCAACGAAGATTTTATCCCGCCCCAAACGCACCATCGGTGCCAGCGTTATCAACAGCAGTAATCCCGAGGCAATCAATAAGCCTAAGCTGATGGGCTCATGCACGAAAATACCGAAATCTCCGCGTGAAATGATCAGCGCCCGGCGTAAATTCTCCTCCATCATCGGTCCGAGAATAAAGCCCAACAGCAGCGGCGCAAGCTCAAAGCGTAGCATCGCCAGGGTATACCCTAATAAGGCAAACAGAGCGGCTAAAAACAGATCGAACGGATTATTGGAGACGCTGTAAATGCCGACGCAGCTAAACAGCACAATGGCGGGATAAAACAAACGGTAAGGTATTTTTAATAGACGAACCCACACGCCGACCATCGGTAAGTTGAGCACCAGCAACATCGCGTTTCCCACCCACATGCTCGCTACCATTCCCCAGAACAGGTCCGGTTCGCTCTGCATAATGCGTGGGCCGGGGTTAATACCGTGGATCATCATGGCGCCTACCATCAGGGCCATAATGGCGTTTGACGGTAATCCCAGCGTGAGCAGCGGAATAAACGAGGTTTGCGCCGCTGCGTTGTTGGCGGATTCCGGCGCGGCAACCCCTTCGATAGCCCCTTTACCAAACCGGGAAGGGTCTTTTGCCAACTTTTTTTCCACGGTATAAGCAGCGAAAGAGGCGAGTGCAGCCCCGCCGCCCGGCAGCAGGCCGAGCACTGAGCCCAGTAAGGAACCGCGTAAAACGGCGGGAGAGGCCTGGCGGATATCCTGCGCGCTTGGCATCAATTTACCGTGTTCAATCACCGTACCGCCGCTTTTTTCCTGCTGCACCAACACGCGGATAATTTCACCAATACCAAACACCCCCATTGCCAGCGGCACAAAATCGATGCCGTCAGCGAGTTCGGGAATACCAAAGGTAAAGCGTAATTCACCGGAGTTAATGTCGGTGCCCACCAATCCCAGCAGCAGCCCAACCACGACCATGGTGATGGCTTTTAGCAGCGAGCCTTGTGCCAATACCACCGCGCCAATGAGGCCTAACACCAGCAGCGAGAAATAATCTGCCGGCCCGAAACGAATGGCCATGCTAGCGAGCGACGGGGAGAAAAAACCAATAACAAAGGTCGCCAACGTTCCGGCAAAAAACGACCCCAGCGCGGCAATCGCCAATGCGGGACCGGCACGGCCTTGTTTCGCCATGGCGTGCCCATCCAGACAGGTGATCACCGAGGAGGTTTCACCCGGCATATTCAGCAGAATCGACGTGGTAGAACCGCCATATTGTGCACCGTAATAAATACCCGCCAACATGATCAGTGCACTGGTGGGTTCCAGCGTGAAGGTAAAGGGCAGCAGTAGCGCGATGGTGACCAGCGGCCCGACGCCGGGCAAAACGCCGACTAGCGTGCCAAACAGCGCGCCGCAAAAGCAATAGAACAGGTTGTTCGGTAACAGGGCTATCGACAGGCCGTGGAACAACCCCTGCCATACATCCGGGATCATAGCGGCCATACCTTAAGCGGTAAGCCCAGCACCTGAACAAACAGCAGTGGGACAGAAAACGCCAGCACTGTCGCCAGCGCCAGCGTTTCCTTGAGTTTTGCTTCACGACTACCGATTGCGGCGGTAATTACCGTCAGCAGGCTGGCAACGATAATGCCCCATTGATCGACCAACAGGGCAAATAAAATCACTGCACCCAGCATCAGCAGCGGAGCGCGCAGCGTGAAACCCGCTTCATCGGGGGTGCTACGGCGTGGTGATGACAGCCAGGCACGCCCGGCAATCAATCCCCCTAACAGCACCAGCAGTGCCCCCAGAATGGTCGGCATGTAACCGGCACCCATTCTGGCGGCGGTGCCAAGCGTATGCTCGGTCGTGGCGAGCGCGATGGCGCCTGCGCCAAGCAGAGCAATCGCGATGCCGGACAGGCATTCGCCCTGTAAACGTTTATGCGTTGCAGACATGGGTCTACCTCAATTAATCATGGTTTAAGCGTTATCACCACTTGCCGGGGGCCAGAATACCCGCCGCGTCGCGCGCCGATGCGCCCTGTTCCAGCGCTTTTAACAGATGGCTCTCTTTTTCTGCCGCCTGCAGCGCGCGATCCAGCACGGTCTGCGTGATATCGCTGGGAACGATAATCACGCCATCGTTATCCGCCAGAATCAGATCGCCGGGCCTGACCTGAACGCCGCCGAGATTGGCCACGTCGTTAAATGCCACCAGTTCCAGACGGCGCTTACCGGTGCGCGGCGTGACGCTGCGTGACCAGACCTTCAGCCCCGATTCAACGATGCTGCTGCTGTCGCGCACGGCACCGTCAACCACTACGCCTGCCAGCCCTTTGGCCTTCGCCGCGGTGGCAAGAATGCCGCCAAAGCTGGAGGCATCGGTGCTGCCTGCCGCATCAACCACGAACACATCGCCGGGTTGCGTCAGCGTAATTTGGTCGATACCGCCGCCTTGCGGCGCGTTGCCTGCGGACAACGTGAAACCCGGCAACTGTCTGGCGCGACTCTGGCGTGCCGTCACCGCCGGTCCGACGATGCGCTGCCCCGACGCAAGTGGCCGTAGCGTTTGGGCCGGAATCGCGGTGTCATAGCCCAGTTCATCAAGAATGTCCGCCACTACCGAGGTGAGATCGGGCAATGATAAAAATCCCTGAATCACCTCAGCAGAGGGCCGGGTGATCTCCACTTGCCTGATTAACGGCGGGTGCAGCGTGCCCAGCAGACGATCGGCATAAGGCAGTAACTGTTCTGCGATTGTTTTTGTTTCACTCATGGCGCGCTCCCGACTTATTGCTGTTGAATATTGGCGTTGGTCACCACGGTGCGCCATTGCGCGTAACCGCGTTTGATTTCAGCATCGAATTCCGCTGGCGCGCTGTTGACCAATGTCATGCCAGCCTTATCGGTGATCGCGATGTAGCTCGGATCATTCTGGTAGCCAACCACGGCATCGTGCAGTCGCGTGACTACGCTATCTGGCGTCGACGCCGGGCCAAGCAGCCCCAGCCAGGAACGGGCAACAAAGTTAGGGACACCTGCTTCTGAAAGGGTAGGAATATCGGGAGCAAACGGACTGCGCTGTTCGGTTGAAACGCCCAGCGGGCGAATGGTACCGGCCTCAAAGTAGGGCACTGCTGTGCTCAATACCAGGAAGCCCAGTTGAATCCGCTTGCCCAGCAGTTCGGAAATGATTTCGCCCTGACCTTTGAGCGGCACATGCACCACATCAATACCCGTTAACTGTTGTAAATAGGCGGTGCTGAGGTGCTGGCCGGAGCCTATGCCTGCCGTGCCGTAATTGTATTTACCCGGATTGGCGTTGATGTGCGTCAGCACTTCTGTGAGGTTTTTCCCCGGCAGATCGGGCGAGACGGCAAAGACGCTCGCCTGATCGCTCACCAGAGCGATGGATTTGAAATCTTTAAAGATGTCATAGCGCAAGTGGGTGTTGAGTGCCGGTACGGTCACATGATTGGAGGAGGTGAACAGGAAGGTGTGGCCGTCGGTTGCCCGTGCCACATATTCGGTGCCGACAGCCGCCCCTGCGCCGGGACGGTTTTCCACCACAAACGTCTGACCGAACGATTTACTCAGGCGCTCCGCCAGGGCGCGTGCTAACAGGTCGGTGCCTCCGCCGGGCGGAAAGGGCACCACCAGCTTGACGGTTTTGGTGGGCCAGTCAGCGTTCGCCGCCATAGCCGATGAACCGAGTGCGATGCCTGCGGCCACTAACGATGCGGATGCGAACTGTAGCCAGCGACGGCGTGTTATCCCCGATGTATTCATAATGTTTACTCCTCTCTGATTTTATTGTTGGTATGGTATTCATTCAGCTATGGCGTGGGTTATTCCCACGTTTTCAGCGCTTGCCAATCTTCCGGGTTTGCGCTGGATGTGAAACGCTGTAGCAGGCGTGCTTTTTCGTCCTGTAACTGCCGTAAACGCGCAATCGTGTCATCAAGCAGGGCATAGGGAATGGCGATCACGCCGTCGTCATCGCCGACAATCAGGTCACCGGGAGCGATTTCCACGCCAGCCACCGTTAACGGGGTCGCCAGTGGGCCGAGCTGTGCTTTTTCGCCCCGGCTTTTCAGGCTAATGCCACGGGTAAACAGGGGGAGATCCCAGGTGCGCAATAGCGCGGCATCGCGAATGGCGCCGTCAATCAGGATACCGCCCAGCCTGCGATTGGCAGCCAGCGTCGCCATCATGTCGCCAAAAGAGGCACCCTGGGTGAAACCGTCCACGCTATACACCAGAATGTCTCCCGGCTGTGCCAGCGTGATGGCAGCGTGCCCCGTCAGGTTGTCACCGGGAAACCCAGCGGCGGTAAACGCGGCACCCAGCAACCGAAACCCTGAGCGCAGTGGTTTGATAGCGGAATGCAGTGCGCCGCGTTGTCCTGTGGCCCGATAAATCAGTGCGGTACTGGCCGTTTTGAACGCCGCCAATTGGTTCGCATTGGGCCGGGGAAAATCAGTATTTATTACGCTGGCCAAGGGGTTATCTCCAGATAATCATTATTTCAGGCTGCCATCGGTTTTTTATATATGAATCAGGCAGGGAGTAATAAACGTATGCCCATTAATCAGATATGAGAATGACAACCATAGGTATGAAAATAAGATAATGTCATCGAGAATAAGTCGATTAAATTTTTTGTCTAGTGATTATCCGGTGGTTCATTATTCAAATAAAGGCTTATTATTTTTTAAATATGAAATAAGAAAGTGATAGATTAATCTAGCTAAACAATTGTGCATGTGTTTTTAATTTCAATCCCGATTATCCAGTAATTGAAAATAGTTAGAATAATATTGGCTATGTTTGTTCATCAATTTTGCGTTATATCTTGTCGCTCTGCGCTTTTTTCTAATAAGGGCCACAATGAAAATCACAAATATTGAAACCTTTTTTTATCATCCAGGGGTCGGGAAAAACCTGCTTTTTGCCAAAGTGGATACCGATGAAGGCATTTACGGCTGGGGCGAAGCCTATGTGACGAATACCAAAGAGAAGGTCGTCAGTGAATATCTTAATGCCATCTCTCCGCTGGTGATCGGGCGTGAAGCCTACCATATTCGTCATCTTGGTCAGACGTTGCTTGATGATTTTGCGATTCGCCGTAATTCGGTTGACCTGCTGTGCGCTTGGAGCGCCATCGAACTGGCGCTGTGGGATATCGTCGGCAAGAAAGCGGGACTGCCGCTGCACCGTATTCTGGGTGGCGCGGTGCGCGAAAAAATCCGCCTTTACGCCAACGGCTGGTGGTTCGGTGCTAAGAGCATTGATGATACGGTAAAACGCGCAGTGAACGTGGTCGCTCAAGGGTATGACGCCATCAAATGGGATCCCTTCCCCGGTCCGTGGCGCACCTTTATTTCCCGCGCTGATGAAACCGCTGCCGTGGAGAATGTGAAGGCGGTGCGCGAGGCTGTTGGACCCAACGTGGAATTGCTGATTGACGGTCATCGTCGTTTGGCACCGAATCATGCGATCCGCGTGATTGAACGTCTGGAAGAATATGATATTGGCTGGTACGAAGAGCCTTGCCCACCAGAAAACATCGATCTTACCGTTGAGGTCAAACGCAGCACCCATACCCCGATCGTGCTGGGTGAAGCGCTTTACACCAAGGAAGGGTTTGTGCCGGTGTTTGAGAAACGCGCGGCGGACATTATCAACCCGGATATTTGCGCGGTTGGTGGTCTGTTATCCATGCTGGAGATTGCTGCGCTGGCTGCCCCACACGGCGTGGCGGTAACACCGCATAACTACAACAGCCCGATTGTGGGGCTGGCCGCGACGGTTCACCTCTCAGCCGTTATTCCTAATTTCAATATTGCAGAAGTGTTCGTCAACCTGATTGAACCGACACAGGGGATTGCCACGCCAGGCATTACGATTGCCAACGGCTGGGCTGACGTGCCCGATGCGCCGGGATTGGGAATCGATCTGGATATCAATGAACTCAAGAAACGCCCTTACAGCCCGTTACCGGGTAAAGGACTGCGCGATTACCGCGAAGAATTCCCGCGCAAAGTCGCGACTGTCGCCCCCAATGTTTTTAATCCAGCTTAACTTACGGAAAACACGACCATGTCAAAATTGACTCAAGACTTCATACGCCCAGACCAGGAACTGATTGACGCGTTTAAAGACATCACCGCCGCCACCGCCCATGAAGCCTTTGGTCGCCGCGGTGCGGTCGACTCCGCCATCAAGCCGATATATCCCGGCTTACGTGTATTGGGTTCCGCATTCACGGTGAAAACGCCCGCTGGGGATAATTTCACTATCCATGCAGCACTCCAGTTAGCCAAACCGGGAGATGTGCTGGTGATTGATGCCGGAGACTACACGGAGCAAGGTTCGTTTGGTGATGTCATGGCAACGGCGGCCCTTAGTCGCGGTATCGCTGGATTGGTCACTAACGGCGGAGTGCGAGATGCCGAGCGCATTCACAAATTGGGTTTCCCCATTTTTTCCCGCTCCATTTCCATCAAAGGTACTGTCAAAGAAACCTTTGGTGAAATCAATCAGCCGATCGCGTTTGGCGGCGTGACGATTAACCCTGGCGATCTGATCATTGGCGATGATGATGGCATCGTTGCTATTCCGCGCGAGAAGATTGAAGAGGTACTTGCCGCTTCGCGCAGTCGTGATGAAAAAGAAGTGAAACTGCGTGCGCAAATTCAGCAGGGAAAAACCATCTGGGAACTGCA